>JAXIZX010000337.1:0-4691 GCA_036303765.1 Collinsella sp.
AGGCCGAGGAGATCAACAAGCTCAACGTCTTCCCCGTACCCGACGGCGACACCGGCACCAACATGTCGCTCACGCTCGCCTCGGTGACCAAGGAGCTTTCCGCCCTTCCCGCCGATGCCGATATGGAGGCCATCGCCGGCGCCATCACCCACGGCTCCCTGATGGGTGCCCGCGGTAACTCCGGAGTCATCACCTCGCAGATTCTGCGCGGCGTGGCCGAGGGTCTTGTCTCTGCCGACGAGCCTATTACGTCCGCCAACATTGCCTTCGCCTTCCGTCGTGCCGTCAAGGTTGCCTTCCAGGCTGTCCGCAAGCCCATCGAGGGCACGATCCTCACGGTCCTGCGCGATGTCTCGACCAAGGCCGATGAGTGCGAGAAGAAGAAGTTCTCGGCCGAGGATGCGCTCGATGCTATCGTCGTCGAGGCGTACCAGTCCGTCGCCCGCACGCCCGACTTGCTGCCCGTCCTCAAAGAGAACGGCGTGGTCGACTCAGGCGCCTTCGGCTTTGCCATCTTCCTGGAGAACTTTGTTGCCGCCGCGCTTGGTCGCAGCACCGTTGTCGAGGATTTCTCCGCTACGTTTGACTCCGCCGGCTCTGCCCGCGATGCCGCTCTTGGCCGTGTTGAGATCGAGGCTAACGACGACTGGGAGGGCTCGGAGTTCCGCTACTGCAACGAGTTCCTCTTTAAGGCTGACGCCCCGTTTGACGAGGACGAGTGCCTTAAGTTCCTAGGCTCCATGGGCGACTGTGAGCTGCTCGTGGGCGCCTATCCCGACTACAAGATCCATGTGCACTCCAACACCCCCAACCTGGTGCTCGAGCACATGCTGCAGCTCGGTCAGATCTATGAGGTCTTTATCCACAACATGGAGATGGAGGCCCACGACCGTACCGCCAAGATCCACGAGGATCAGGAAAAGGCCGCCGAGCCCGCCAAGGCGCTGGGCTTTGTCGCCGTTGCCGCCGGTTCCGGCGAGGCCGACATCCTCAAGTCCCTTGGCGTCGACGTGGTCGTCTCCGGTGGCCAGACTATGAATCCCTCGACCGCCGACCTGCTGGGCGCGGTGGACCAGGTCAACGCGACCTCGGTCATCATCCTGCCCAATAACGGCAACATCCGCATGGCTGCCGAGGCCGCAGCCTCTGCCTGTACCGACAAGAAGGTCGCCGTCGTTCCCACCAAGACCGTCCCGCAGGCGTTCTCCGCGCTGTTCGCCGTCCTGCCCGATTCCGAGCTCGAGGACGCCGTTGCCGCCATGGTCGACGCCATCAGCGAGGTTCGCGATGGCGAGGTCACTCGTGCCGTGCGCGATTCCAGCGCCTCTGACGGCTCTCCGATTCACTCCGGTGACGTTATGGGTATCATTGCCGGCTCCATCGACGTGGTCGGCTCCGATGTGAAGCAGGTCACGCTCGATTGCATCAACCGCATGCAGGAGGAAGAGGAGGGTGACGCGCTGACGATTCTGGCCGGCGAGGAGCTGTCCGATGAAGCCTTCCAGGAGATCGTCGACGCCATTGAGGAGGCTCAGCCCGACTTGGAGATCGATGCCCATCGTGGCGAGCAGCCGCTCTATCCTGTGATCTTCTCGATCGAGTAGGCATCTGCCCATGTCCGAGCTGTGCTCCGTGCCGCGCGTCTCGGAGCGCTTTGCCCAGAGCAATGCGCTTGACGAGGATATCGCGCGACTCAAATATGTTTCGGGTAAACGTGAGGAGGCCCTTCGCCGTCTGGGAATTCGGACGGTGGGGGACCTCCTTCTCCATATCCCTCATCGATACCTCGACTTTACCCGTTCGTGGTCCATTGAGATGGCGCCCATCGGTACCGTGTGCACCATCATCGCCACGGTCGACCGTATCGTCCAAAAGCAGCCGCGTCCGCGCATGCAGGTGACTGAGGTCTCACTTGTTGACGAGACGGGCGTGCTGCAGGTCGCCTTTTTCCGCCAGCCCTGGATTGCCCAGCAGCTTAAGCAGGGCGACCGCCTGGCCGTGATGGGCAAGGTCGAGTTTGCCTACGGCTTTAAGCAGATGGCCTCGCCCCACTTTGAAAAGCTCGAGGACGGGCGCGCCGCAGGCACCATTCTGCCGGTCCATTACGTGAGCGATGGCGTGAGCCAGGCGTGGATGCGCCGCATCGTAAGCGGCGCGCTCGAGGTCGTCGGCAATCCGTTCGATCCGATTCCCGCGCCGCTGCGCGCAAAGCGGAAGCTCATGAGCAATGCCCGCGCGTTGCGTTCGATCCACTTTCCCTCGAGCATGGCTGAGCGCGACATCGCACGCCGGCGTCTTGCCTACGAGGAGTGCCTCTACCTGCAGCTGGCGCTGCGTCTGCGCAACGACGGCGGCCTGGTCGATGTGGTGCCCTATGCCCACACTGCGGGCGAGCATCTGGGCGCGCTTAAACAGGCCCTTCCGTTTTCGCTGAGCGACGAGCAGGAGGCCGCATTCCAAGACATCCTGCATGACATGTGCGATGGCGGGCGCGTGATGAACCGTCTGCTGCTGGGCGATGTCGGTACCGGTAAGACCGCCGTTGCCGCCTGCGCGCTGGCTGTGGCTGCCGATAGCGGCACGCAGGCCTGCGTTATGGCGCCCACGGGCGTGCTGGCGCGCCAATATGCCGATAAGACCGGCTCTCTGCTCTCGCAGGCCGGCATGTCCTGGGCGCTTCTGACGGGTGCCACGCCGGCTGCAGAGCGCGAGCGCATCCATGCACAGCTGGAATCGGGCGAGCTTAACGTGCTTTTTGGCACCCACGCGGTGCTTTCGGATAACGTTGCGTTCAAGCATCTATCGCTTGTTGTCATCGACGAACAGCACCGCTTTGGCGTAGGCCAACGCAACGCACTACGCGCGAAGGGCCCCGGTGCCGATCTGCTCGTTATGACGGCAACGCCCATCCCGCGTACGCTGGCGCTTTCGGTCTACGGCGATCTGGACACGAGTATCATCCGCCATCGGCCAGTCCCTGGCGCTGGCGTGACGACACGCGTGCTCACCGAGTCGAGCCGTGACCTCGCCTATGGCGCCATCCGCGAGGCGCATGAAAAGGGTCAGCAGGCCTACGTGATTTGCCCGCTCGTGGAGCCGAGTGACTCGGCCGATGAGCTGGAAGACGTGCCCGGTATCGCCCGCGACGACGAGGGCCGCGTGACGGTCCCCGTGCCGCTGCACGATACGGCGACCGAGCTCGATCGCTTGCGTCTGGCGTTGCCGGGTCTTGCCATCGCGCGCCTCCACGGCCGCATGCCAGCGGGGGAGAAGGACCAGGTTATCGATGCCTTCAAGCGTGGCGAGATTGACGTGCTCGTCTCGACTACGGTGGTCGAGGTGGGCGTTGACGTGCCCAACGCCACCGTCATGGTCATCGAGAACGGCGAGCGCTTTGGTTTGGCTGCCCTGCACCAGCTGCGCGGCCGCGTGGGCCGCGGCAGCGTGTCGGGCACCTGCCTGGTTATGACGCACTCCAAGGGCAACGGCGGCGCATCGGCGGCACAAGACCGTCTCCAGTCGCTCGAAAAGACCTCGGACGGCTTTACGCTCGCCCAGATGGACCTGCGCCTGCGCCATGAAGGCGAGATCCTGGGTTATCGCCAGCATGGTGGTGTGACCCTGCGCTTTGTCGACCTGGATGCCGACGAGGAACTGATCGAGTGGGCCCATTTGGACGCGGTCGAGCTCTTGCGGTATGCTTGCAATCTTGACTCTGTGGCGACGCGTCCCTTGCGCGACGCGGTCGCCATGCGTTATCGACAGATCTTTAAGGAGGTCAGCGGAGGATGAGAATCATCGGCGGCGAATGGCGCGGTCGTAAGATCGAGGAGCCCCGTGGTCGCGATGTCACCCGCCCCACGACTGATCGCGTGCGCGAGGCGTGCGCATCTATGGTCATGTCGGCATTCGATTTCGATTTGGACGAGGTTCGTGTGCTGGACGCCTTTGGCGGCTCCGGTGCCTTAGGGTTAGAGATGCTCTCTCGTGGGGCCCGCTCGCTCACGACGTTTGAGATCGATCGCAACGCCGCGCGGCTCATTACCAAGAATATCGAGTCGCTCTGCCGTGACCGTGCGCGTTGGCGCGTGGTCACGGGCGACATGCTGGCGAGTGCCTCGCGCGGTCGTGTACCGGGCTGTCCCTTTGATCTGGTCCTGCTCGACCCGCCCTATGCTTTTGGTGCCGAGCCGGTCGAGGAACTGCTGCAGAACCTGGCTCAGCAGGGTCTGCTTGCACCTGGCGCTTTTGCCCTGTTTGAGCATGCCGCCGCCGATGCGGGCGCGCATCCGGTAGGCTTTGAGACTGTACGTGAGAAGCGCTACGGCATTACTTCGGTCGACCTGCTTCGTTGGGTCGGCGATGACGACGGTGAGGGCGATAGTGCTGTCACCGATGCTGATAACAACGATGCCACGACGTTTCAGGAGGACGCCCATGAATGACACCATCAACCGCGTGATCGTCCCGGGCACCTTTGATCCCATCACGTTTGGCCATATCGATGTGATCCGCCGCGCCCGACGCATCTTTCCCAGCGTGATCGTCGCTGTTGCCGAGTCGCAGGGTAAAAACGGTGTGGGCACCACGTTTATGCTCGATGAGCGCGTGGCGCTGGCCCGCGAGGCGCTCGGTGATATCGACGGCGTCGAGGTCCTGCCCTTTACCGGCCTCTTGGTCGACTTCGCTCG
>JAXIZX010000338.1:0-1690 GCA_036303765.1 Collinsella sp.
CTACGGGGCAGGGGCTGACGGCCGTCCGGGGCGGTCGGCCAGCGACCACCGGTACGGCTCAATCGTATAGCCGTGCAACGGAAAAGAGCCGCCCTTTCGGACAACTCAAACTGTAATGGGGATTAAAGAATCATTTTGGTCCCCGCCACCGCTGCGAGTGCGAGGCGGACAAAACGCCCCCGCTCGCGAACAGTTCTGTCACCTGGCACCGCGCGAGGCGTGTACCTGCAGCTTTGCGGTCATAATGGGACAAGACAACCAAGAGGGGAGCGGAATCAATGGCGCTGATCTATATCGTTGAGGACGACGAGCCCATTCGTCGTGAGCTTGTCGACATCCTTGCCCGCGCCGGGTTTGAAGTCGAGGCCTGCGAATCGTTTGAGCATGTCTCGCGCGATATTCTCGCCACCGCGCCCGACCTGGTACTGCTTGACCTCACGCTCCCTGTCAAAGACGGCCAGCACATCTGCCATGAGGTCCGTCGCGAATCCGAGGTCCCCATCATCGTTCTCACGTCGCGCACGACCGAGATCGACGAGGTCATGGCCATGACGCTCGGCGCGGACGACTTTGTTCCCAAGCCCTACAGCGCGCGCGTGCTTGTGGCGCGCATCAACGCACTGCTGCGTCGCACCGCGGCGGCAGGCGAGCGCAGTACACTTGTCCACAAGGGGCTGGAGCTCGACCTCGCCCGCTCAATGGTCACCAACACGCAAACCGGCACTAGCACCGAGCTCACCAAAAACGAACTGCGTATCCTCTCACTGCTTCTGAGTCGCGCGGGCAAGATTGTTTCGCGCTCGGCTATCATGCAGGACCTGTGGGACTCCGACGCCTTCGTGGACGACAATACGCTCACCGTCAACATCAACCGCCTGCGCACCACGCTCGAAAAAATCGGCATCAAGGGGTATTTGACGACGCATCGCGGCCAAGGCTATTCGGTCTAGGGGCCGGCTATGTCGTTTGGCAAATTCTTTAAAGATGCGCTGCTTCCCGTCGCCGTGTGGACGTGCGGTGTGCTGCTGAGCTGCTTTGTGCTGACGGTCGCCGGCGCACCCGTTTCTATCGTGGTCGTGGCGGTCGGCGTGTCCTTTATCTTTGGTATGCTCGGCATCGTGATCGAGTACGCGCGCCGTCGTCGTTTTCTGCGCCAGCTGGAGCGTGCGGCAGAGGAGCTCGAGAGTCCCGCATGGGTGCAGGAGATGGTGCAATGCCCGACCTATGCCGAGGGCGAGCTCGAGTACGAGGTCTTGCGCCGGGTGGGCAAAGCCGCCTGCGACGAGGTTGCCGAAGGCCGGCGTCAGACCGATGACTATCGCGACTATATCGAGAGCTGGGTCCACGAGGCCAAGCTGCCCCTGGCGGCAGCCCATCTGATTTTGGAAAACCTGGACGGCAGCGAAGATGACCTGTCGCGCGTAG
Source organism: Collinsella sp. (assembly GCA_036303765.1). GTDB lineage: Bacteria > Actinomycetota > Coriobacteriia > Coriobacteriales > Coriobacteriaceae > Collinsella. The sequence continues at coordinate 1,426 of JAXIZX010000338.1, forward strand.
ATGACCTCGGTCGCGAGCTGGCTCGCGTGGAGCGCTATATCGACCAGGCGCTGTACTACGCGCGCTCGGAAGTCGTGGAGCGCGACTACCTGATTCGCCGCTGGGGTCTCAAGACCTTGGTGACGGGCGCGATTAAAGCCAACGCGCGTGAGCTCATCGCGGCGCACGTGGCGCCGGTGTGCGGGAACCTTGACTTTGAGGTCTTTACCGACGAGAAGTGGCTCGAGTTTATTCTGGGGCAGCTCATCCAGAACAGCATTAAATA
>JAXIZX010000339.1:0-1530 GCA_036303765.1 Collinsella sp.
CGATGGAAAGACCAAGACGGTCTTATACTAACCATGATCGTTAGGGGGCAGTATGCAGCGACAGCTAATGGACGAACTCATCGCTTGGAAATCTAGGTCAAACCGCAAGCCCCTCCTGCTTAAGGGGGCCCGCCAGACGGGAAAAACCTGGCTTCTCAACGAATTCGCAGGCCAGCAGTATCGAAACGTCATCCGTTTTGACTTTATGCTCGAACCGGGCGCACGTTCGCTATTCGATGGGAACCTCGACCCCAAGCGCATCATCTCCCAGATAGAGCTCCTGCGCGGCCAGACCGTAACGCCGGAAGACACGCTCATCATCTTCGACGAAATCCAAGAGGCACCGCGTGGCATCACCTCGCTCAAATACTTCAACGAGCTGGCGCCGGAATACCATATCGTGGCAGCCGGCTCCTATATGGGGCTCGCGCTCCGACGCGAAAACGAGTCGTTCCCCGTCGGCAAGATTGACCAGCTTACCATGCGCCCCATGGGGTTTGTCGAGTTCGTTCGTGCCGTCGATGGCGATCCGCTCGCAGATGCCATCCTTGCCGCAGACATGGACCTGCTGGCAAACGTTTCCGAAAAGCTCGAGCGCCTGCTCAAGGAATACCTCGTTGTCGGTGGCATGCCAGAAGTTGTCTCCGCTTTCGCCGCCTCCCACGATTTCATCGAGGCCCGCAGGCTTCAGCAGCAAATCATCGAAGCTTACGAATCCGATTTTGGCAAGCATGCGCCAGCCCGCATCGTCGAGCGCATGAGGCTGGTTTGGAAATCCCTTCCCGGCCAGCTCGCAAAGGAAAACAAGAAGTTCGTCTACGGTGCGCTCCGTCCCGGGGCGCGCGCACGCGATTTTGAGGAAAGCCTCCAGTGGCTCATGGACTATGGAATCGTTCATAAGGTACCACGTGTTTCCGCCCTAAGAGCACCGCTCACAAGCTACGAGGATCTCTCGGGCTTCAAGCTGTTCTGCATCGACACCGGCATCCTCGGAGCACTCTCCGGCCTCTCGCCAGCCATTGTTCTGAACGGTCCCGCTGTTTTTACGGAGTTCAAAGGCTCGCTGACCGAGCAATACGTCGCACAGGAGCTTTTGCTCCAAGGCAAAACTCCCGCGTATTGGTCATCCTCCTCCGGCAATGCAGAGACTGACTTTGCCATCGACCATGCGGGGACCGTGCTTCCGCTCGAGGTCAAGGCGGCAGAGAACCTCAAAGCAAAGAGCCTGAGGATTGCCTGCGAGAAGTTCAAGCTCGAGCGCTGCGTGAGAACATCGTTAGCGGCATATAGAGACGAGGGCACGCTCGTCAACATTCCGCTCTGGGAGATTGGGCAAATCGACAAGCTGGCATAGGCGCTGTGGAGGGGGTGTCCCGTAAGGAGTGTCCCAAACTGCCGGCAGAGACGATATGAGCAGGACATAAAAACATTGAGAGCCCCTGCTGCATGAAAGACCGCGGATTAGGCCGACAATGGTGAGTGTCTAATTCAGCCGCGGCGGCCACGCCGCATTCATGGAAGGGGCTCCCA
>JAXIZX010000340.1:0-1917 GCA_036303765.1 Collinsella sp.
AGACCATAGCTAAAGATCTCGCGGATGATGGAGCTTTCCGCACCGCGAGCATACATAGTTTCGTTGATCATCTGTTCCCCTTTCGCATAGGCGCTATTGTACGCTTTAGCCGAGCAAAGTGCCGCAGCAATGTTGATTGGGGACAGACGGCCCCATATCGCTCAAAAGAAAAAGCCTCCGCAGGTTTCCCCGCAGAGGCTTTCGCCACAAAGGCTATTTGTCGGCGTCGGTGTCGGCACCGGCATTGACGGCACAGTCATCGCCGGCATCATCGGATGCGGCTTCGGCATCCTCCTGCATGGCCGCCTGCGCAAATGCCGCGGCATCGGCCGCCAGCTCCTCCTCGCTCATACGAGGCGCACGCTTCTTGGTCGGCATGCCGGCCGCCTTGGCATTGCGCTCCTCCTTGGCCGCCAGGATATCGCCCTCGCGCTCAAGGTAGGCGTCCCACTCGTTGTCGAGCAGGGCATTCACGGCGTCGCCTTCGACGGTCTCGCGCTCAAGCAGCACCTTGGCCATCAAATCGAGCTGGTCGCGACGGGCATCCAAAATCTCGACCGCACGACGATGGGCCTCACGCATAATGCGCTGGACCTCGATGTCGATGCTGCGCGCCGTCTCCTCGGAGTAATCCTGGTGATCGGCGTAGTCGCGGCCCAGGAATACCTGATGCTGCGCCTCACCAAACACCTGCGTTCCAAGCTCCTCGCTCATGCCCAGGCGCGTGACCATCTCGCGCGCCATCTTGGTCGCGCGCTCCAGATCGTTGCTCGCGCCCGACGTGATGTCGTCGCACATGAGTTCCTCGGCAACGCGACCGCCCAAGAACACGGCAAGCTCGTCGAGCATCTCGTTCTTGGTCTTGAGGAAGTGGTCCTCCTGCGGAAGCTGCAGCGTGTAGCCCAGCGCCTGGCCGCGGCTGACGATCGAGATCTTGTGAACCGGGTCGGAGTGCTCCAGGATGTGACCCACCAGGGCATGGCCGCTCTCGTGGTAGGCGATCGTGGTGCGCTCGGCCTCGGTCATCACGCGACCCTTGCGCTGCGGACCGGCAATCACGCGCTCCATCGATTCCTCGACCTCGTCCATCGAGATCACGGAACGATGGCGGCGGGCAGCCAGCAGCGCAGACTCGTTGAGCAGATTTGCCAGATCGGCGCCGGTGAAGCCAACGGTCATCTGGGCGAGCTTCTCAAACTTCACGTCCTCGTCCATCGGCTTGTTCTCGGCATGCACGCGCAAGATCTGCTCGCGGCCCTTCACATCCGGACGGTCAACCGTAACCTGACGGTCAAAACGACCGGGGCGCAGCAACGCCGGATCCAGGATGTCAGGACGGTTGGTTGCAGCGATCAGGATGACCGACTCGCTCTCCTCAAAACCGTCCATCTCGACCAGCAGCTGGTTGAGCGTCTGCTCGCGCTCGTCGTGACCGCCGCCCAAGCCAGCTCCGCGCTGACGTCCCACAGCATCGATCTCATCGATGAAGATGATCGACGGAGCCTGGGACTTGGCCTCCTTAAAGAGGTCACGCACGCGGCTGGCGCCGACACCCACGAACATCTCGACAAAGTCGGAACCCGAGATGCTAAAGAACGGCACGCCCGCCTCGCCGGCAACGGCCTTGGCCAGCAGCGTTTTACCGGTGCCCGGAGGGCCAACCAGCAACACGCCACGCGGGATCTTGGCGCCCAGCTTGCGATAGCGATCCGGATCGCTCAAAAAGTCACGGATCTCCTCGAGCTCCTCGACTGCCTCGTCCACGCCGGCAACGTCTTCAAACTTGACCTTGGGGCGTGTGGCCTCGTTGGTCTTGGCGTTGGTCTTGCCAAACTGCATGTTCCTGTTGTTGGCGCCCATCATCTGGCGCATAAAGTAGAACATGATGGCGATAAGGGCGATCGTCGGAAGCACACT
>JAXIZX010000341.1:0-1563 GCA_036303765.1 Collinsella sp.
ATCTCGGAGATTCTCAACAAGACCGGCTACGACAACATCATGCGCCTGGCCGTGCACGCGGTGACCGAAGGCAGCATCGTCCCCAATATGGAGCGCTAACGCTCGTTACCTATCGGCACAAAGCGACGGGGCCGCAGGATTATCTCCTGCGGCCCCGTCTGGCATGTGCGCGGATGTGTCCGCCAATCCGCGGCTGTCGTGGTCTGCCGTTACGCGATGGTTGCGCTGTAGGAGGCGACATCCTCGTAGGAATCGGTCAGGTAGGCGTCGATGCCGATGGTCGTGTTGACCAGGTCGTCAAGGCTGTCAAGCTCGCCGCTCGAGAACGTGAACTCCTCGGTGGCGTTGGTGCCGGGCATCAGGTGAGCCGAGAACCAGGGTTCCTTCATGGTGCCGTTGACGTTGGTCTTGCCGGAAGGAGCGTAGAAGGTCAGGTCCTTGTCGCTCTTGTTGGTGATGTTGACGACAAAGCCGATATCGCCCCAGTCGTCCTTGAACTTCTCGGTGATGGTGATGGTGCACAGATCGTCATCGGCGACGGTGACGGCGGGGGAGATTTCGACGTTCTGGACATCGTCGTCTTCGACGGCCTCATCGATCTCCTCTTCCTTCTCGGCCGCCTCGCGATCCTTCTTCACCGTGCCGGACAGGTCCTTGTCGGACTTGGTAAAGACAAGATTTCCGTCATCTTCTTCGAGGATGAGTTTGCCGTCCTTGAGCTTCATGTCATACGACTCGTCTTCGGCGGTGAGGGTTACGGTGGTGGCGTCCTTTGCCTCCCATTTAAGGTCGACGACTTCAAGGAACAGGTCGAGGGCACCTGTACCGTCCTCATCGAGAATCAGGACGCAGTGGACACCCCAATCCTCGAGCATCTTCATGTACTCATCGGTGAGCTCTTCGCCATCCAAGGTTCCACCCGAGTACTGCCAGCTGCCGACGAAGTTGGCCTTGTGGTCCTTGCCGCCGCCGCTGCAGCCCGTCAGGGCAAAGGCGAGCGCCAGGACGCATGTCAGAAATGCGAGTACGGGCTTTTTGAACGTTGTCTTCATGGTGTCCTCCTTCATCGAACGAAACCCATAGAAGCAAATGCGGGGGTGGCGGATCCCCCCGCCAATTACCAGATAGAGGGGCTAGGGCCGGGGCGTTCCGCAGTTGCTGCAGAACTTGCCGCCGTTTTCGCTGCCGCAGTTGGGGCAGAACCACTTTGCCGGTGCCGGGGCGGGTGCGGGACTGCCGCACTCGGAGCAGAACTTGCCGGTGTTGGTGGCGCCGCAGCTGCAAGTCCACGTGCCGGCCGCAGGTGCGGCGGCGGGAGCCGGTGCGGGGGCGGGAGCCGGAGCCGGCTGCGGGGCGGCCTGCTGCTGTGCCTGGCCGGCGGCGAACAGCTGGCTGGCGTTCATGCCGCCCATGCCACCTGCCATGCCCATGCCCATACAGCCTGCCATCGCGCCGTTGGGGTTGGCGGCTGCCGCGCGCATCGCATCGCTCTGGGCGCTGGCGATGTTGGCTGCCGCCATGGTGGGATCGCGCATGACCGCGGCTTTCTGCAGGTCCTTGATC
>JAXIZX010000342.1:0-1792 GCA_036303765.1 Collinsella sp.
GATAGCAAGGATTACGTCAACTACTCTGCTGGTGGTGGCGTGTATCGCTATACGCTCGGCGATGCAGAGGCGACGCAGATTTATGATGCGGCTGGCCATTACCAGTACTGTGACTCTCCGGTCATTGCCGATGCTTCTGGCAATCTCTACTACATTAATGATTCGGGCACGCTGTTTAAACTTGGAGCTGTCGAGTCTTGGACGGTTACCTTTAACTCCAACGGCGGGTCTGCTTGCGACACTAAGTTTGTTGCTACGGCCGATGGCAAGCTGGTCAAGCCGGTCGATCCGACGCGCGATGGCTACACTTTCGGCGGTTGGTATACCGATGAGGCTTGCACGCAGGCGTATGACTTCAGTACGCCGGTGACGGCCGACCTGACGTTGTATGCCAAGTGGACCAAGAATGCCGTTAACCCTGGCGGTAATGGCGGTTCAGGCTCCAATGGCGGCAATGGCGGCGTTGGTTCGAATGGCGGCGGCGGTTCTAGTACCGGTACTGGTTCCGGCACTGGCGCTGGCGCTGGTTCTGGCTCCGGCTCGAAGGGCGGCGCTATTGCCCCGGGCCAGAAGCCGGTGACCAAGACGACGGTGTCGACCAAGACCGAGACCAGGGACAACAAGTCCGACAAGAAGGACTCCGATAAGTCCGATAAGAAGGACGAGAAGAAGTCTGACAAGAAGTCTGACAGGAAGTCTGACAGGAAGGACGGCAAGTCCGACAAGAAGTCCGACAAGAAGTCCGATTCCAAGTCCGATACGGATGCTGTTTCCACGACCACTGCTAAGAAGTCCTCTAGTGCTTCCGAGCAGGAGACTGGCACCAATCCGCTCGCCATCGTTGGCATCGCCGCCGGCGTGATTGGCCTCGCGCTCATCGCCGTCTTCGTGCTGACCAAGCGCGGCAAGGGTGACGGTAATGCCCGATAAGCCCAAGGAGACCAGCGGGCAACAGCCCGACTCCTCGTTTATCCAGCTCGATGATCCAAAGCAAAAGGGCGCCGCTTCGGCGGCGTCCGCCTCTCGTCGCAAGGCGCTCCTTGGCGTTCTTGCTGCCGCGTGCACCATTCTGATCGTCGTCTCGCTGGGCTTCGTCTATCCTTCCGAGAGCGGCGCCTGGTCCATTGACTGGATCGTTCAGACCGTGACGGGGGAGAGCGTCGTCGCCAAGGACACCAAGGGGTCTGGCTCGTCTGCCGCTTCGGGCGAGGCCAGTTCCAAGGATTCCAAATCTTCGAATGATGCAAAAGACGAGCCCAAGGGTTCGAACGACGCCAAGGACGATTCCGAGTCTTCAAACAAGGAATCGGACAAAAACTCGGATAGCAAGAAGTCCGAGGACCGGGGCGGCAAGAAGTCTGGCGATAAATCCGCTGCCCAAAATACGGGAGCCGGTGATACTTCCAATGCGTCTGGCGGTGCTTCTTCGGGCGGTGGCCAGTCGTCTGATGGAGCCTCGTCCTCTAATGGTGGAAACGCCTCCTCGGGCAGCCAAAGCGGCTCACAGGAGTCCAGCTACGTTACGGTGACGGTTTCGGTCACATCGAGCGCTGTGGGCAATCCTGTGTCCTCTGGCGGCACCTTTACCTTTAACGAAGGCGCCACCGTTTACGATGCCCTGTGCGCGCTAGGCCTTTCTGTCAACGCACACGGCTCGTCGTACGGCACGTATGTTTCCGCGATTGGTGGTTTGGCCGAGAAACAGTACGGCGGCACGAGCGGCTGGATGTACTCCGTCAACGGCACAACGCCCATGACGGCCTGCAGTAACTACGTTCTCTCCAATGACGAC
>JAXIZX010000343.1:0-5631 GCA_036303765.1 Collinsella sp.
GCCTCGGCACGGTCGATGCCGGCAAGCTCCAAGCCAAAGGCGACCTCGTCGAGCACGGTGTCCTTGCAGATCTGGCGGTCGGGGTTTTGGAAGAGGGTCGCGACCTCGCGGGCAATGCGGCTCGTGGGAACGGTTGCAGTATCCAGTCCCGTGACGCGCACGCTGCCCGAGGCGGGCTTGAGCAGGCCCGTGAGCAGCTTGGTGAGCGTGGTCTTGCCGGCACCGTTCTGACCGACGATGCCCACGAGCTCACCGGGGTAGAGGGTCAGGTTAAGGTCGTGTACGGCGGCGCCGCCGTTGGGATAGGCAAACTCAACATGGTCGAAGGTGAGTACGGGTTCGGCATCCTTGGCATGAGGACGCAACGACGGTGCATGCGGGGAACCGGCGGGCGCCTGGGCTTCGATGGCAGCGTGTGCGGGGTCGACGATACCCGAAATCAGACACTCGGCTTCGTCGACATCCAAGCAAGGGGTGCCGCTTGCCAGGCCATCGGCCTCGAGGCTATTGAAGATGCGTGTGACACGGGGACAGTCGACGCCAATGGTGCGAAGCTCATCGGTGTGTGCGAAGACCTCGTGCGGCTCGCCCTGCAGTGCGATTTCGCCATGGTTGAGCACGAGCACGCGGTTGCAGTACTCCGAGAGCAGGGCGACCTTTTGCTCAACGACGACGATGGTGATTCCAAGTATGCGGTTTGCCTCACGCAGCGTCTCGAAGACCAGCGTGGAGCTGGCGGGGTCGAGTGCCGCGGTGGGCTCGTCGAGAACCAAGACGCGCGGACGCATGGCGAGGATGGCGGCGATGGCCACCTTTTGCTTCTGTCCGCCCGAGAGGGTGGCGATCTCGCGGTCGCGCAGGTCGCTGATGCCGACGGTCTCGAGCGTCTCGCTCACGCGCTGCTCGATCTGGTCGTGGGGAACGGCAAAGTTCTCGAGGCCAAAGAGCATCTCGTCCTCGACGACCGAGGCGACCATCTGCGTGTCGATATCCTGCAGCATACTGCCGACGATTTGCGACACGTCGGTCAGCGAGACCTCGCAGGTGTCGTGGCCGTCAACCATGACGGACCCGAAGAACGTGCCGGTGTAGTGGTGGGGCACAGCACCCGACAGACAGGCGGCAAGCGTGGACTTGCCGGCGCCCGAGGGTCCGATGATGCCGATGAAATCTCCCTTGTTCACGCTGAGCGAGATGTGGCTGAGCGCCTGCTCGGTCTGCGTGCCATAGGAGAACGAGACATCGTCGACGTTGATGATCGTTTCCATGGATACCTTTCATAGTCATTGGGGACAGTCTTAAATGACCAGTTGTTTAAGACCGTCCCAAAAAAGCTCGTTGTTTGGGACGGTCTTTGGTGGTGAAGCACGGAGACGGCTTTACGAGGGGCCCCAGGTTGGCGCGAAAGAGGAGCGAAGCGTACTTGGGTACGCGAGCGTCGAATGAACGCCAAGATGGGGTGGCTCGTAAAGCCGAGCGGGTTAGTTGAGCCTAAGGGCCTTCTGGATGGGCAAGTAGAGGGCACCGACCAGAATGGCGTTAAAGACGGCGGTCATGGCGACCACGGGCAGCATAGCGGCAGCGAGCTCGCCCACCACGCCGAGCATAGCCATCTTGATAACCATGAAGATAACGCCCGAGACAAAGGTGGTCACGAAGGTTGCGACGATGGCGATGGCAGGCTTAACCTGCCCGTTCTTGCCAGCGGCGTTGACGATGGCGGCCATGAGCATAGCGGCGATGCCCTCGGCGGCAAAATCGACGAACGGCGAGGTGGTGGTGATCTGAATCACGGCGGCCGAGATGAGGCCGATGACGAGCGCCTGGCCAATATTGGGGCGAACGACCAGGATAGTGAGGCAGAAGGCCGAGATGATGAACTCGGGGCTGATCATGCCGCCCGAGATGCCCGAGATGGCCTTGCCAACAGTGAAGTTGAGGATGAAGCCGGCGGCAAGCAGGATGGCGAGCAGGACAAGGGCGCGGACATCGAGCTTGCCGCGGTCGGCGGTCTGGACGGTACGGGGCTGGGTGGCGGTGGTGTTCTGGGACATGGTGAAAATCCTTTCGGAAGGGGGTGTAAGAGAAAAGCGGAGGCGCGTGATGCGAATGCGATCGGGCTCGAGATAGAAAAAGGCCCCCGGTCGAAACCGGAGGCCTTCCAATCACCTAGAGCGCAAAAACAGGCGTGAGGGACTCACCGTCGACCGATCGTATTCGCATCACGCCACCACCAGTTGTTGAGAGACTTCATCGTGTTCTTCATATCGGTGGCTCCTTTCGTGATGCCGTGGCGCAGTAGCACCTGATTGCTGTTGCGCTGCACTATAGCACAGCAAAGTGTTTGCGGGGAAATCTTTTTTGAAAAGATTTCAGCGGTGTTTCCCACCGGTCAAAAAGGCGGGATGAGCGGATGGGACGACCCGTGCCGTCCCATCCGCGCAATAAGGTGCGAGGGTCTTAGGCCTGCTTGCGACGATAGATTACAAAGCCGCAGACACCGATGATGACGACGGCGCCAACAGCCATGGCGGCCATGTTGTTGCCCTCGGACTTCTCCTCGGTTGCCTCTTCCTCTTCGACCTCGGGCTCGGCTACATCCTTTTCGGAGAGGGCCTCGTCGGCGTACGTGATGGACTCGACCAGGCAGTCGTTGTCGGCATCGTAGTCGCTCGGGACGAACTCCTCGGAGAAGTCGCCCTTCTGGAGGTAGTCGCGCATCTCCTCGAGCATGGCCTTGCACTTAACATAGGTGTTCTTGGTTGCAGCCTTGCCGGCCTTGTTGGCCAGGGCGGTGCGGGCCTCGGTGCCCTCCTTGGCCTGCATTGCCTCGTCGACGGTCAGGTTCTGCTCGATGAGTTCCTTCTGCAGAGCGTCGAGATAGGCGCGGACGCCGGTGGCGCAGTGATCGCGGTTCTCATAGGCGAGCGTGTTGATGTCCATGAGGACGTAGTTGATGGAGTTCTTGGGCTCCTCGTTGTTCACGACGTCCTCCTTTTCGCAATGATCGAAGGAGACGTCCTGGTCACTGAAGTAGGGGCTGACCTCGGTGAGCAGTGCGGAATAGAGGGGGATAGCGACGGAGAACTCAGCGTTGGAGAGCATCTCCCACTGGATGGTCGCGATTTCGGGGTCCATGCCCTGACGAATCTGGAAGGTGTGGATCTCGGTGTTGCGGTTGGAGCCAATGGCATAGGCGCCGTCGGTGTTGGCGTTGAGGCCGGCGACGTTCTCGCCGCGGGCGGCGAACGAACGGATCATCTCAAAGGTGTTCCAGTCGGACTTGCCGGGCGTAAAGAACAGCGGCTGCATCTCGTGAACCAGGGCGCCGGTCGTGGCGCGAGCCTCTTCGCGCTCATCCTTCACGATCTCGTAGTCAGTGCCCTCAGCCAGCGGGGCCATGAAGTAATCGCGACCCTGGATATAGCGTGACCACTGGTGCATACCGGCCTCGCTGATTTCCTCGCCGTAGGTCTTGGCGACGTCGAACTTGCCATCAGTGTACTCGGCAAAGCCTTTTTCCTTGGGCATGGACTCGATGCCCTCGGAGTGGAGGCAGTTCTCGGTGTCGTCGAGGTCGACGTTATAGGTGAGGTTGCCGATGTTGGGGTTGAGCGAGGCGATGTCATCTGCGAGCTTCATGGCGATCCACTGGTGGCCGGACAGGGCGGCGAACAGCCAGGTCTCGTTGTTGTCGGCGATGACGATCTGGTCGTTGGAGCAGACGCCCTGCTCGTCGATCAGGCTACCGATGAGCTCGACGCCCTCGCGTGCCGTGGCACTCTCGCCAAGGATGACGCTGGCATAGCTGTACTCGCCAATGCCGGTCTCCTCGGTGATGGGGTCGGCCTCCTCGGCCTTCTCGTTGTAGGAGGTGCTCAACGTGGCAGAGCAGGAGACGCCCTTCTCATTGATGCCGGCCTCGGAATAAGCGTCGTAACGATCTTCCCACTGTGAGGGGTTGTCGCGAACGAAGGTGTAGCGGTAGGTTGCGCCCTTGGACTTGTATTCAAAGCCGGACTCGACCGAGGTGTACTTGTTGCCGTCCTTGTGTGCGGGCTCGATGCCAAAGTGCTTGACGTAACGCGGGCCGAAGTCCTCGGAGCGGCCGTAGTACGTGTTGCCGTCTGCCGTGAGCTGGCTGCCCATGTAGATCTGGGTGCAAGCGAGCGCCGAAGTCGGCATAGCCATAATGGCCGCTGCTCCAAATGCAAGGCCGCAGCCAAGCTTCTTGAGCGTGTTGACAGGATGAGTAAACCTCATGATCCCTCCCAACTGTTGAAACCCCGCGAAATCGTACGGAGCTTCAGCTAATAAATACATCTACTAGCCTAAAGGAAGTTCAAAGAGTATTCATTCGACAATAGCTTTTACTCGATGAGCATGAAGAAATATACGATGAGCGGATAATAATACTCATTTTATGGCTTTAGTTAAATAAAGGCACCCTGCATTTACTATAGCTGAATAAAGCGCCAGACAGTGCTCAAAAAGGAAACTCTCCCGCTGTTAAGGATTTGCATAAACAACGGGAGAGTCGATAACTGGATGAATATCATACCAATGTGGATTTACTTCTTTCGGCGGTGAATCACATTGATGGCGTAACCAACGAGCATGGCCAAGACGATGACGATAAAGCCAATCAGGGGATTGTCGTTCATGGGGTCCTCCTATTTTCCGAGCGGTGAAAAATCGTCGACGATGAGGTCGAGACATTGCGGCAGCGCGCGAGCGCCAAAGACGCCGGAGTTGCTGGAGATGATCTCTCCATCGAACTGCATACCCAGCGATGGCGTGCAGGTGATCTTGGCTTCCTTGGTCTGGAGGATCTTAAACTGCGGACGGCCGAGCAATTTGCCAGCGGGGTCGAGCGCGGCGGTAATTACCGTGGGGAGCAGCTGCACCGTGCGTACGGGCTCAATAACGACGATGTCGACCATGCCGTCGTCCATGCGGCAGTTGGGGAATAGGTTGATGTCGTTTTGGATGACCGAGGTATTGCCTGCCATGCAGCAGATGCCGTCGAGCTCCTCGACAATGCCGTCGTGCTCAATGGTGAAGTGTGCCACCGTGGGGTTGGGCGTAGCGAGCGCGGAGAGGAAGTAGGCGATCTCGCCAATGTCGTTTTTGGTGGGAGCGGCCTTCATCATGATCTCGGCGTCGAAGCCCGAGCCGGCGATGATGATAAAGCCGTGGCGCTTCTCGTTACCGTTCTCGTCGAGCCAAAAGAGCTCACCCATGTCCACCTTGACCGTGCGGCCGGCGCGGCAAGCCTTGGCGAGTGCCGCCGCCTCGGGGGCATTGCCGATGTTGTTAAAGAACAGGCAGGCCGTGCCGGAGGGGAAGACGAGCGTGGGGACACCGCACCCGCGTATCTGGTCGAGTACGTTGGAGACGGTGCCGTCGCCACCCGAAACGACCACGCGATCGAACTCACGAACGTCCGCTACCGCGTCCTCGGGCTCCATGCCATCGCCGATAAAACGCATCACGACCTCGTCGCCGCCCTGTGCAAGGGCGTGCGTGAATGCGAAGATTTCATCGGAGCTGGGACCCGATGCCGGGTTGTGGATGATAAGGCAGCGCATACTTACGTTCCCGTTCTGTGACTAACCGAGTATAGTTGTA
>JAXIZX010000344.1:0-3725 GCA_036303765.1 Collinsella sp.
ATCTTGGATTTCGGCAGCATCAATGGGCTCGTCATCGTCTGCCGCGTCGCCCTGCTCATCGGAAATAGGAAGGGGCACGGCAATTGCGGTGCCATGCTTTTCAAACGTTATCGTGGAATCGAACTGCGCGGCATCAAACGACATGGTGCTATCGACGTGCTGCTGAGCCTCGAAAGACGTTGTTGCCTCAACAACATCCGCTGACGTCGGTTGCTGGGACTCAAAGGACGTCGTAGCTTCGGCAGCGTCGACGGGCCCGGACTGCATAGCCTCGTTCTGCTCGAACTCTTGCGCCGCGCGCTCACGTGCCGCCTCGGCTGCCTGCTGCTGAGCGATAGCCTCCTGCTCGGCAGCCTCGCGTGCGGCAGCGCGCTTCTCCTCGAAATCGTCGACAAATTTCCTGCCCTTTGCAAGCGCACCCTTAAAGAAGCTGGAAGCGCTGGCGCCAATCGAAGAGAACGCGGATGCAATATCGGCATGGGGCGTTGCCGCGGGAATCTCGGCAGAGAAATCAGTATCGCTCTCGTAAGACACGCGCCTCGGCTGTTCAACGTAATCGTCGTCAGACTCGTCCGCAACGTCTTGCGCCGGCGCGGCGGGAGCCAAAATGTCCAGTCCTGCCGCGGGATCGATCGCGGACACCGCCTCGGGCTCGGCAACGGCAGCGGTAACCGCGGCAGACTCATCATCCGCAGTGACAACGGGCGCAGGCTCGGGCTCAAACGTCGGCTCCTCGCCCTCCTCGTAATCGAGCGTGCAGGACTCGGGAAGCATTCCGAGTGCACGGATGGCATCCGAACCAAAGCGAATGTTGCCGGCGGCGTTGCGATAGAGCTTGGGCTCGGGCTCGGCCGCGGCAGGATCCTCCGCCGGCTCAGCAGCGGGAACCTCGTCATTGAACTCTTCGGCCTGGACAGCCTGATTCTGATCCTCGGGCACGATGGCGCCAATCAGCGTCTCGTCGGCAGACGCACCCTCAAAGCCCTCAATCTGCTCGTCAAAAGCCTCGCCCTGTTCGGGCTCGGTTTGAGCGTCGGGAGCAATCGGCTGACCGAACTCGTCCTCGGCGTAGGTAGGCTCTTCGTACTCGATGGTGTTGCCGTAGTCGTTTTGCCGCTGGGCCGCGGCATACTCCGCCGCTGCGCGCGCCATTTCCTCGGCACGACGTTTCTGCTCCCCAAAATAGGTATCGAACGGAACATCGTCGGGAAACTCGTTCTCGCCCTGGAAGGGAGCAACGTTGTCCATAACGCCGAGCATAGCGGCGACAGAAGACTTGTTGCACACCGCGCCGGACGTATAGGGAAGAACGTGGCGGTTAGAGATGATGTTTGCCGCGTTGGCAAGTGCAACGAGGGAAGCGAGGATCGCGACAATCCACAGCAGAACCTTGAGCGCGCCGGGGAGCGGCAGGATACGCAGGATGGCAACGGCAGCAGGGGCAATCGTGGCAACGGGCAACAGCTTGGCGATGAGCGCACGATACGAAGCATAGGGCTCGCGGGCGAGCAGCTCAGCACGGGGAGAGTCGTAGTGTGCGACAACGACCACCGGGCGGTTGCGCGGAGACGCGAGCGGGCCCGAGGCCTTGTGGTAGGCGATGACATTTTGGCTCACGCCCGTCTTGCCCAGGCGCGAAACCACGGGGTGGCCCGTGCGCTCGAGCACGTAAAGAACGGCGCCGACAATGGCCAGCAAGGTGCCGACCAAGCCGATACCGCCGCCGATGCCCATCAGCAGGGCGCCGGCAAACGCAAGAATACCGGTAACGGCAAATGCCAATCTACTGGGCGCCGGGGCATTGAACTCCTGAACCTCGGGGTCAAAGCCGTGGTTGCGGAAGATCTGAGCGATATCCTCGGCAGCCAAGCGCTCTTCTTCGCTGCATGCCGGCGTAATGCCGGTGTTCTGCAGCAGGTGGTTAATATAGTTCTGGGTGTTCGCCATGTGCGCTCCACATCCATAATCCGACAAATAGGCCCAATGCATGCACATTAGAACCGTATATAGTCGAAAGTATACCCCGAGCGAGCGCAAACGACCGAATTCGGGCCATCTTAACGCCTCGAGCGGACAAGGATATAGCCTAATCTCCATATCGGACTAAAATCATGGCAGCAAACCACCTTCTCATGCGAGGACTCTATGACGGCAAGCGACGCGACCGCGACAATTAAAAAGGGGAATTCGGAGCCCGGTTTCGATAAAACGGCTCAGCGCATCCTCAATCTTTTCTTTGTGCTCAACAGCTCCCCCGAACCGCTGACGACCGAGCAGATCGTCTTGGATTCTGACCTGGGATATGGCTCGGGCAATATCGACTCGGATAAGCGCAAGTTTCGACGCGATCGTGACAAGCTGCTCGAACGCGGCATCTTAATCAAGGAGGTTCGCCCCACCGGCGCGCAGGAGACCGAGGAAAGCTCGTGGACAATCGACCGCGAGCACACGTTTGCGGCAGGCGGCCTCATTACCGCAGACGACGCCGATATCCTGCTCAACGCCATCGACCAGACACTAGCGGCCGGCTCATCCACTTTTGCCGCACCGCTTGCCGATATTCGCTCCAAGATTGCCTATCTCACCGGCAGGACGACGGTAGACGAGGCGCCGATCAGCCGCTCTCCCACCGTCGATGCGGTTTGGAGCGCCTTTGCCGAGCGTTGTGCGCTGCGATTTTTATATCAGAACGGACGCGGCGAGCAGAAAGAGCGTACCGTCCGCGTCTACGGCATGTTCGAGCGCGAGGGCGTGGCGTATTTCTGCGGCCTCGACAATGCCACCGACGACATCAGGACATTCCGCTGTGACCGTATCGTTCGCGCTTGGCGTCCTTCGAAGGCCTACGCCATCCCTGCGGACTTCAATCTCAACGACTATCTGTTCTTTGAATTCGATTTTGCCGACCGACCGCCCGTTGCAGCTACGTTCTCGTTCGTCCCTCAGACGCAGATCGATATGATCAACGGCCTCACGCGTGGGCGAGGTGAGCTCGCACACACCGATGCAGGATGGACCTGGACCGTTGACGTGCGCGACCTTGAAGCCGCCGCCTCATTTTGCATGGCCCACGCCATGGACGGCATGAGGCCCATGGCCCCCAAATCGCTCAAGCAGGCGTGGAACCACCTCATCGAAAGGACGGTGCACGAGTATGCCCGTGCGTAAACTCACCAGCGAGCAGAGACTCTCGCGCGCCATCGACATCATGGAGGCCCTCTACGCCGCCGGCAAGAGCGGCATGACACGAGCCGAGATTTGCAGCCGCTTTGACATCACAGGGGTGTCGCTCGACGAGATTCTCGAGATCGTCTCGACGCTCGCGGACCGAGAATCGGGCGCGCGCATCATCTGCGAATGCCGCGGCGAGCGTGTGGTCCTCACCGGCGACGCCGGGCGTGTTCTACCGTTGCGCCTGAGTGCCGCCGAGGGCGCTGTGCTCAACCACGAACTTGAATCGTTGGGGATCGAGCCACAGACGGCAGCCCGGATTCGGCATGCTCTTCTACCCGAAGAGCTCGGCTATAACCAGCGCGTCTTTGACACCGTCAACCACGGGTCGCACTGGCAGCAGCTGAGCTGCGCCATTCAGGACGGCGTTCGCTGCCGCATCTCGTATCGCTCGATGGACGATGCACGGCCACGTGAGCGTCTGGTCGACCCCTTGCGCATTACGGCAAACGGCGACCAAACATACTTGATTGCCTGGGACATCGCAGTCGATG
>JAXIZX010000345.1:0-1736 GCA_036303765.1 Collinsella sp.
CCACGGCGGTGATGCCGGCGGCGCCGCTAAACTGCCCCATCATGTACAGGTCGGCCATGCCGTAGAGCATCTGCAAAAAGTACGAGAGCATATAGGGCAGGGCAAAGACCGCGATGGTCTTAAGGACATTGCCGCGTGTGAGGTCGTGTTCCATGGGCGGGGCTTTCTGGCTGGGTTCGTTTAGCTACCAGTGTAGTGAAAACCCTACAACGATTGTAGAGTCAAGGTTTGTGTTGGCGGCAGGGCGAAAAAAGTCACGCTCCGAGTACGATACTTTGACCCCTCCGTGCCCCTCACCTCACCTCAAACCATCACAACATTCGACGTTTTTTGCCAAAAACGGGAAAAGCATCGAATGTTGTGATGGTTTTTCTGCCACTCGACCGGGTGGAATCGCTTTCTTGCGCACGAAGGTGTGCGGACCCGTGGGCCGGGGAATAAGGTTGGTTATCCGACTCCATTGGAGGGCTCATGGACCTGCCGATCGTCCTGTCCCATAAGACTGCCTGGCTGTACCACAACGTGGCGCGCCCGTCCGAGCCGCTCTCGCGAGCAAGCAGCCTATACGATGAGGACTCGCTTGCTAACGAGGCGGAGCCGACCGCGAGCCTGCCCAAATTGGGGCTCGATGCCAAGGGGCTGAGGGCTTCAACGGCAGTTGGGATCGTTACCGACTATCTGGTTTCGCTCGGTATTCCACGAGAAGAGCTCGATCATATCGACACGCTCGTCAACTTCGATTTTGAGCGTTCGACGCCGGTTGGATTTAGGTGCCACGTGTTTGGAGCGCCGGTACCTCCAGGCCATCTTATCGAGGTGGCAGAGGGCCTTCTAGTGGTTGATGAGGCCATGTGCTTTGTCCAGGCGGGTTCGTGGATGAGTGAGCCCGAGCGGCTGGAATATGGCTACGAAATCTGCGCCCGTTACCATTTGAACCATCTGTCGACAGGCGATTATATCGAGATGGGGCAGAGGTATACCGTTGCCGACTTGATTGCTTATTGCAATGAGAACCGATCTCGTCAGGGGGCTATACGCGCGGCCGCCGCGCTCAAGCGCGTGCACGATGGTGCGCGGTCGCCCATGGAGACGGCCACCGCAATCATGGTCGTAGCAAAACGTTCCCAGGGCGGGCTGGGATACGCCAAGATCGAGCTCAACCATCGGGTCAATGTTCCCAACGAGTTCAAGTATCTCGCAAAGGCCGGGTATTTCGAGATCGATGTATATGCGCCTGCAAGCGGTACAGGGATTGAATACAACGGCTCGGACCATCTTGATAAACAGCGCAGCGCGTCGGATGCGGAGCGTATGACCGTGCTGAGCGCGCTGGGCTTTAGGATGATCGTCCTCACCGGGACTCAGTTTGCCCACCAGCTGCAATTGCACCGGGCGATGAACGCCATCGCGCTCGCTATGGGCCTTAAGTGCGACCGAAGCGAAGCGTTCCAGAAACGTCAAAACGACCTGCGAGAATTCGTGATTCGACACTGGGACGGCGGCCTTTAGGGGCGTTTTGGTCCTTCTACGGGGTGCCGTGGGCAGGCAAGCCATCACAACATTCGACGTTTATCGCCAAAAACGGGAAAAGCATCGAATGTTGTGATGGTTTGTATGCTGAGGATGGGCTTGGGAAGCCGGTCTTGCTCGAAGCGACCTGTCCTGTCGTACGGGTGTCGGCATGATTCTCTCGTGGGGTATTATGTTTTCCGAAGAATAAAACGCCGCGTGAGGGG
>JAXIZX010000346.1:0-1918 GCA_036303765.1 Collinsella sp.
CATCGACCGCATTCTCCAGGAGACGCCATGACCCAACCAGTTCGCACCGCACCTACGCTTGCCGAGGTTGCCGCAGCTGCCGGCGTGTCGCGCTCCACGGCATCGCGCGCTCTCAACGATTCGCCCCGCATTAGCGAGGAAACCAAAAGGCGCGTCCGCGCGGCGGCCAAGGAAGTCAATTTTGTCCCCAACGCTCGTGGCCGAGCGCTCGCTGTCGGGCGCACGGAAATCATCGCCGTGCTCGTGACCGAGCCCCTGAGTGAACTCTTCAGCGACCCCACCTATAGCGAGTTTTTGAGCGGCATTACCGAGGAACTGTCGGAGTCGTCCTATCTGCCCGTTATCTTACAGGCGTCTTCTACGCATGAGCGCAACCGCGCACGCGAGCACTTTGAGCGCCGCTCGTTCGACGCCGTGATCGACGTCTCCCCCTACAAGGGCAGTGAGCTGCTCGAGGTGCTGCGCGAGCTGGGCGTACCCACCGTGTTGTGCGGCCAGCTCGAGGGCCACCCCTATCGCGATGTGTTCTCGACGGTCTACTCTGACGACGAAGAGGGCGGACACTTTGCGGCACTCGCCATGAAGGAACGCGGGCGCAAAGATATCGTCGCCGTGTTGGGACCGCAAGACAACCCCGCTGTTGTCGACCGCCTGCGCGGCTACCGTGCCGTCTTGGGCGAAGACCTCCCAGACGCAAACGTTATCTATACCGGCTGGAACAACGGAGACGGCTATCAGGCCATGCACCAGATCCTCGCGCGCGAGATTGCTTTCGATGGCGTGCTCTGCGGATCGGACCGTATCGCGGCTGGCGTCATCACCGCACTCAACGAGGCAGGCCTATCCGTTCCGGCGGACGTTTCTGTCGTCGGCTTCGACGATCACGAGATTGCGACGCGCTGCGTCCCCGCACTCACGACCGTCCGCCAGCCCCTGCGCGAAGAAGGCCACATGGCCGCCAACATTGCGCTCGACATGATCAAGGGTGCCGAGCCCACCACCTCCGTGATGCACATGCAGCTGATCCAGAGAGACTCGCTATAAGAAATTGGGGCAGGCTTTCCGCCAGACAGTTGTTGCGGAAAGCCTGCCCCGTTTTGAGCGCTCATTCTGGGGCACAGTTTCCGTTAGACAGCTCAACCGGAAACTGTGCCCCATTATTTTGCCGAATTCTGGGGCACGCTTTCCGCGACGCCCGGTCATCCCAAGCCCTCTCAACCTCGGCGCATAAAAAACGAGGGAAGGCACGCGTCCTTCCCTCGTTACGGGCAATATGTAGCCGCTCGCCTACATCAGGCGCAGGCTGACGTCCTTGAGCTGGGCACCGCTAACGGCACTCGGGGCGCCCGACATAAGGTCAGAGCCGCTGGCCGTCTTGGGGAACGCCATGACGTCGCGGATGGAGTCGGAACCGGTAAGCAGCATGCACACGCGGTCCAGCCCCAGAGCGAAACCGCCCATCGGGGGCGCACCAAACTTGAGGGCCTCCATGAGGAAGCCGAACTGAGACTCGGCGCGCTCCTCGGTAAAGCCCAGGAGCTTGAGCATGGACATCTGCATCTCGGCGTTGTGGATACGCATACCGCCACCGCCGGCCTCAAAGCCGTCCATGACAAAGTCGTAGGTGCACGAACCGGCTGCCAGGTGATCGGCCTCGATCTTGGCGATGTCGGTCTCGGTCGGCAGGGTAAAAGGCTGGTGCTCGGCAGCATAGGCCTTGCGATCCTCGTCCCAATGGAACAGCGGGAAGTTGACGACCCACAGGAAGTCGTGACCCTCGCGCTTGATCTCAAGCGCATTGGCCATGTGCGAACGCATACCGCCCAGGATCTCGTCAGAGAGCAGGCGCGGGCCGGCGGCGAACATCACAAGGTCGCCGGGCTCGACGTCCATGCGCTCGCGCAGAGCGGCCATCTCC
>JAXIZX010000347.1:0-1931 GCA_036303765.1 Collinsella sp.
GAGTATGTGGCCCTCGTCCGCGACATCATGGACGAGGCCGGCGTGGACTTCCAGACCTGCGAGCTCGGCCGCGTCAACGCTGGTGGCGGCGGCACCATCGCCTACATCATGGCCAAGTACGGCATGAACGTCATCGACTCCGGCGTTGCCGTCCTGTCCATGCACGCCCTGTGGGAGGTCGCCAACAAGGCCGACATCTACGAGGCATATCGCGGTTACAAGGCCTTCATCGAGCGAGCCTAACCAACCCTTCATCAGTTGCGGTGAAATACGGACTAAACTGGCCCATAAACGGCCAAAACAGACCGTATTCCACCGCAACTTTTTTGGCAGAGGAGAGTCCATGCTGCAGGTCATCATTTCGCCCGCCAAGCAGATGCGCGCGGCCCAAGATGCTTTTGAAGTCCTGGGCATCCCACCCTTTGTGCGCGAGACGGCTC
Source organism: Collinsella sp. (assembly GCA_036303765.1). GTDB lineage: Bacteria > Actinomycetota > Coriobacteriia > Coriobacteriales > Coriobacteriaceae > Collinsella. The sequence continues at coordinate 441 of JAXIZX010000347.1, forward strand.
GCCTCCACCGCGCACTGCTAGATATCGAGCGGAATGAAGGCAGCGGCGGCCTGCAGGCGCTGTGGAACGTGAGTGACAAACTGCTGGGACCTTGCCTCAACACACTGCATGAGTTCTGGCCCATCCTGAAAAGCGGCGATCTCGACAATCCCGCACTCGCCCGTCACCTCTCCCCTGCCGTCATGTCCTATCACGGCATTCAATACCAGAGCATGGCACCCGAGGTGATGGATTCCGCACAGCTCGCATGGCTGCAAGACCATCTGCGGATCCTCTCCGGCCTCTACGGGTGCGTTCGTCCCTTTCATGCCGTCGAACCGTATCGGCTGGAGATGGGCGCGAAGCTTGTCGTCGACGGTGCCCGAGACCTCTACGCATTTTGGAGCGATAAGCTCGCGCGGGCTATCGCCCCGGCAGGCTCAAACACCACGATCGTCAACCTCGCCAGCGTAGAGTATGCCAAAGCCGTTCTGCCCCACCTCGCGGGCGACGCCACAGCCGTCACATGCCTCTTTGGCGAGGGCATCCGCAACGGGAAGCCCATCCAACAGTCGACCGCCAGCAAAAAGGCGCGCGGCTCCATGGTGCGGTGGATGGCAGAAAACAAGCTCGAGGATGCAAGCGAACTTACCGCATTCAACATCGGCTATCTGCACATCCCCGAGCTTTCAGACAAAAACACCCTGGTTTTCATGAACGCGCAGGCACTATAGGCCCGCCGTTTCCAAACACCCCGTTACTCCGCCAAGCCATCGGCCTTTGCAATCTCGCTCGTCGAGCCATCTTGGTAGGTAATCTTAACGTGCTCTACGTCGGATACCGTAACGCCCGACGGAGGTTCCAGACGCCACTCCGTCAGAGCGATATCCATGGTCGTGGGCACATCGCCCTGATCTTTGAGCTTCACCATGAGTGTTTTGAGTGCCTCATCAAACGTCACGCGTTCGATTTCTTCGCCCGGAATAGACCCGCCGCTCAACTGCAGCTGCACAAACTCGTCGCGCGGATACCAATAGTCGCCCGGTGCGGCAACCGTGTTGCCACCAGAAACTTTCATGGTCATAATCGGCAGGGCATCGTCGGCTTCAAACCCCCAGGTGACGCCGCCACGACCGCCGAACGTCCAAATACAAAAGGCAATCACCAACACGGCAAGCACCGCAAAACCAATCGCGACAAGGCCAGGGTGCGCACGGCTTTCCTCGGCCGATACATCCCATTGTGTCTCTCGATATAGATGCTTGTCGTCCATGTTCGCCTCCCCACAGGCACGCTTGTTGGCCCAATCGTACCCATTCAGGCTATACTTGAGCCCACCACATAAACGGGGAGCTTGCAGGACAAGACGGCAGGCTGAGACTGGGCGCGCCCGCCCTGACCCGCAAACCTGATATGGGTAATGCCAACGAAGGGAGCCGTGCCAATGAGCACACAGACCGAGCCCAAGCTCGTCACGCAAATCGACTTCGCCCGCGCCGGGCAGATCACACC
>JAXIZX010000348.1:0-4810 GCA_036303765.1 Collinsella sp.
ATGGCACTTCAACATCATTGTCGCAGCCCCGACCCGCGGTCACGAGCGGGGGCTCCTATCTTTTTAGTGCCCTCGGATTGGGTCATAGTGTCTGTCGTTACCAAATACGCTAGGTAGTCATTGGGGACGTTCTTAAATGACTAGTCGTTCGGGACGTTCTTAAACGACTAGTCAAACAAGAACGTCCCCAATGACTACTTTGTCACCTTTTTAGCTGGTTATTTCGCTTGTGTTGGTGGATATGTCGTGCGCTCTGCGTATGGCAATATAAGATGGTTATTTGCGTTAAACGGAATTTGAGTTCTTAGGGTAGGGGATTGATTTGGTTCGTGGTGCGGATATGACGCCGCCTTTGGGTTGGCGGCTAGGTGTTGCTGGTGGTGTGGCATTGGTTGTGCTGCTTCTTGACCAGCTGACCAAGCTTGCGGTTCGTGCCGTGGGCGACGCTTTGCATGTGACCATCATCCCCGGTGTCATCGACTTTATGTTTGTCCGTAATATCGGTGCCGCCTTTAGCATGGGCGAGGGGCATGGTGTTGCGTTTGCTTTGCTGGCGCTGGCGGTCATTGTCGCCATTGCTGTGTACTTGCTCCGTGCACCTCAGCTCGCTCGGCTTGAGGTTGTGGGCATGGCGATGGTTGCGGGCGGCGCCATTGGCAACGCGATCGACCGTCTTGCTTTTGGCTTCGTGACCGATTTTATTGCCACTACCTTCATTGATTTCCCCGTCTTTAACGTTGCGGACATCGGTATTACCGTGGGTGTCGTGCTCGCCCTCGTTGGTTACATGTTCTTGAGCCCTGCGGCCCGCGAAGTCGATGCGACTGCCGAGCTCAATGCCCGTGATGAGGCACGCGCCAAGCGCAAAGCCAAGCAGCGTGGGGAGCGTGCCCGCAAGATTCGCGAAAGGAATGAGCGTTAATGGCCGACATCCATATTCTTGTTGCCGACGATTGCTCTGGCCAGCGTCTCGACGCCTTTCTGGGTGCCAACGACGGCTGCCCCACGCGCTCTGCCTGCGCGCATCTGATCGAGGGAGGCGCCGTTGCCGTCAATGGCGAGACCTGCCTGTCCAAAAAGTATGCCGTGCGCGCCGGCGATCGTATTTCGGTCGATTTGCCCGAGCTGCACGATCCCACCGATGTGATTCCCGAGGCCATCCCGCTCGACATTCGCTATGAGGACGACTACCTTATCGTGCTCTCCAAGCAGCGCGGCCTGGTGTGCCATCCTGCACATGGTCATGAGAGCGGTACGCTCGCGAATGCCCTGGTCTATCACTGCGGTATCGACCATCTGGGCACCGTGCAGGGCGAGGACCGCCCCGGCATCGTGCATCGTTTGGATCGCGATACCTCGGGTCTCATGCTTGCGGCAAAGGACGACGACACCCAGCGCGCGCTCCAAAATCTCATCCGCACGCGTACGCTCGATCGTCGTTATATCACGCTCGTTCACGGTCATATCGCTATGGATGAGGGCACCATTAACACCGGCATTGCGCGTTCTACGCGCGACCGTGTCAAGATGGCGGTTTCGGACGACCCTTTCGCGCGCCAGGCCATTACGACCTTTAAGGTCCTCGAGCGCTTCGATTCCACGCGTTTTGACGACGGCTATACGCTCGTCGAGTGCCATCTGTTTACGGGCCGCACACATCAGATTCGTGTGCATATGCGCCATATCAACCACGCCTGCGTGGGCGATCCACTCTACGGCAAGTGCGATGCACGCGCCGATCAGGGTCTGACCAGGCAATTCCTTCATTCCTGGCGCGTCGCATTCGACCATCCCGTGACGGGGGAGCGTATTGAGTGCCGCGATGAGCTGCCGTGGGATCTCGCTGCGGTTCTTGACGACCTGGCCCCGCGCTCGATTGGCCGCACCGCCGCCGGCGACGACATCGTCCCGCAGCTTGGCCTTCTCGAAGCCTAGCCGGTATTAGGTGGTTTCTTGAACTCGGTAAGCCTGCGGTAAGATATACGATTGTTTACGTAATGCGTTCCTGGGAGCCTGCATGCTCGCCTTTTTACAAACCAACACACCCATCGTGATTTTCAACCAGATTGTCGTCACGCTGCTCACGGTCTGCTTTCTGTACCAGGTGGTCTTCTTTGTCATCGGTGCTCTTCGTGGCGAGGTCGCGCCTCCCAAGGCCAAAAAACTCCACCGCTATGCCTTCTTTATCGCGGCGCATAACGAGGAAGCCGTGATCGCCAACCTCGTACGCTCCATCAAGGACCAGGATTATCCGTCCGAGCTCATCGAGGTCTTTGTGGTCGCCGATGCCTGCACCGACAACACGGCGCAGCTTGCGCGCGAGGCCGGTGCTATTGTTTATGAGCGCAATGACCTGGCCCGTAAGGGCAAGAGCTGGGTCATGGACTTTGGTTTCGATCGCATTCTCAACGAGTATCCCGACACGTTTGAGGGTTACTTTATCTTCGATGCCGACAACGTTATCTCCCGCGATTACGTGTCTAAGATGAACGATGCCTTTGACCAGGGCTTCCATGTGGTCACGAGCTATCGCAATTCCAAGAACTTCGGCAGCTCGTGGATCTCGGCAGCTAATGCCACTTGGTACCTGCGCGAGGCGCGCTTCCTCAACAACGCGCGTAATATCTGCAAGACGTCCTGCGCTGTCTCGGGTTCGGGCTATCTCATCTCCGCCAGCGTTATCGAGGGCATGCACGGCTGGCAGTTCCATACGCTGACCGAGGATATCCAGTTCACCACGTTCTGCGCCATTCACGGCATTCGCATTGGCTATGCGCCGGCGGAGTTCTTTGACGAACAGCCCGTGACGTTTAAGGCGTCCTGGAAACAGCGCATGCGTTGGACCAAGGGCTTCTACCAGGTGTTCTTTACCTACGGTAAGCACCTGGTCAAGTCGACGTTCCGCTATCATCGCTTTGCTGCCTACGACATGTTTATGACCATCGCTCCGGGCATGCTGCTGTCCCTGATCTCCATGCTCGCCAACGCGACCTTCCTCATCGTGGGCGGACTTTCGCATGGCTTCTTGGCCACCGAGGTCGAGATGCAGGCTTGTGCCGCCTCGCTCATTATGACCTTCGCGATGATGTACCAGACCTTCTTTATCCTGGCGCTACTCACCACCATCTTCGAGTACAAGCATATTCACTGCGCGCAAAAGTGGCGTTTGGTGACCAACCTATTTACCTTCCCGATCTTTATGTTCAGCTATATTCCCATCACGGTGGCGGCCCTGTTCCTAAAGGTCGACTGGGTCCCGACGCAGCACGCCGTCAACGTTACCCTCGACGAGGTCATGCAAGGCGCCAAATAACCACCACCAAAACCACCACAAAGGGGACAGGCACTTTTGTGGTGGTTTTTGCTTTCGAGTAGCTGCCCAAGGAGGTGCACGATGCCCTACATCCCATTTTGGATTTGCATCTTTGCCGGTGCTTTGGTTGATGCCCGTGAGCGACGGTTTCCCAATGAGCTTGCCGGCGTGTGTGCGGTGGCGGCGTTGGCAGGCGTCTGGCTCGACAAGGGCGTTACCACGGCGCTTGACCACGCCGGTCTTGCGGTCATCGTCTACTTTCCCTTGTGCTCACTGAGTCGCTCTGGCGGCGCCTTCGCCACGCCCCCGGCATCGGCATGGGGGACGTCAAGGCGCTCTTCGCGCTTTGCACGCTTGACCCTCTGGGCGGCATCGTGGCATTTGCCGTCGCGCTCCTGGTCCTTGCCCTCTCCTGCCTCTTCACAAAATCGCGCTCCCTGCCATTGCTCCCGTTTTTGGTGCCGATTTTTGCCATAATCGAGTGCGTGGGTAGTACGGTGTAACCGTTTGCGCGCCCTTTTTAAGGAGCATGCCATGGCAATTAATCAAGAAACAGCCGCCATCAAGGCGCGCATGGATCGCATTCCCGCGGCGTTGTCGCCCGATCTGGTCGAGCGTATTGCCGCCGACCGCGCCTCGGGTGTCGTCAACCCGTATCGTTGCAACGACGATCAGGTCATTCGTCGTATTGATCGCGCTGCCGACAAAGGCACGCTCATGCGTCCGGCATTTATGCGCGATACCGAAAAGATACTTCATCTTCCGTCGTACACCCGTTATGCAGGTAAAACGCAGGTCTTTAGCTTCCGTAGCAATGACGATCTGTCACGCCGCGGTTTGCACGTGCAGCTTGTCTCCCGCATTGCGCGCGATATCGGTCGCGCCTTGGGGCTCAATTGCGATTTGATCGAGGCGATTGGCCTGGGTCACGACTTGGGACACACGCCTTTCGGCCATGCCGGCGAGCGCTTCCTCAACGATATCTATCATGAGCGTACGGGGCGTTATTTTTTCCATAACGTGCAGTCGGTCCGAGTGCTCGACACGCTGTATGGCCGCAACGTGTCGCTCCAGACGCTTGACGGCGTGCTATGCCATAACGGCGAGTACGAGCAGCGTGTGTTTGAGCTCTCGGACATGAGTTCTTTTGACCAGTTTGACCAGACGGTTGAGGATTGCATTGCCACGGGCTATAGCGCAATTGAGCATCTGCGTCCTATGACGCTCGAAGGCTGCGTCGTTCGCATCTCGGATATTCTTGCCTACGTCGGTCGCGACCGCCAGGATGCGATCGCGGCTGGCCTGCTTTCGCCCGACGCTTTTGATGATGGCCGGGGCGGTGCCTACAACAGTTGGATCCTCACGCACGCTTCCATCGATATCGTTGAGCACAGCTATGGTAAGCCGCGCATCGAGATGAGCGAGGACCTGTTTGAGGAAATCCGCCGAGCCAAGCGCGAGAACTACGAGAAGATCTATAGCAAGGGTGGTATCGAA
>JAXIZX010000349.1:0-3554 GCA_036303765.1 Collinsella sp.
ACGCGAAAGGAAACATCATGGCTAAAGATTCCAGCTTCGACGTCGTGTCCGAGGTCAACATGCAAGAGGTCGACAACGCCTTCCAGCAGACCACGCGCGAGATTTCCCAGCGCTATGACCTTAAGGATTCTGGCGCCACGATCGAGCTTTCGAAGGGCGACAAGCTCTTTACGATAAACGCCCCGGCCGACTTTGTCTCCAAACAGATTGTCGACGTGCTGAGCTCCAAGCTCATCAAGCGCGGCATCGACCTCAAGGCCGTCTCGTGGGATGCTCCGCAGGCGGCATCGGGCGGCACCGTGCGCGTGCTCGGCCATATCGTCGAGGGTATTGACCAGGCGACCGCCAAGAAGATCAACAAGGACATCAAGGATCAAAAGCTCAAGGTCAAGGTGACCATCGAGGCCGACAAGCTGCGTGTTTCCTCTGCTTCGAAGGACGCGTTGCAGACCGTGATCCAGTTCCTGCGCGACCAGGACTACGGCCAGCCGCTGCAGTTCACCAACTACCGCTAATATCAATCGAAAGGACTGCTCTCCAACATGGATACACCGTTGGGCTCCGTGCTCTACATCACCCTCGGGTGCGCTAAGAACGAGGTTGACACCGACCGCATGCGTTCTCTTTTGACCGCCGCGGGCTACGAGGAGGCATTCGACCCGCAGGATGCCGATATCGCCATCGTCAATACTTGCTCGTTCCTCGCCTCCGCAACGTCCGAGAGCATCGAGACCACGCTCGAGCTCGCCAACGAGGTTCAGGACGGCGTTCGTTCTTGCCCCATCGTCATGTGTGGCTGCGTGCCGTCGCGCTATGGCGATGACCTGCCTGACGAGCTGCCCGAGGTCGCTGCCTTTGTGAAGGCCGACGAGGAAGACGGCATCGTGGCGGTCATCGATGGCGTGCTGGGTGTCGAGCGCGAGATTGCAGCCTATATCCCGCAGGTCAAACGTACCGTCGAGGGTGCTGTCGCCTACGTCAAGATTTCCGATGGCTGCAACCGCTTCTGCAGCTTCTGCATGATTCCCTACATCCGCGGCCGCTATCATTCGCGCAATGCCGAGAGCATCATCTCCGAGGTGCGCGACCTGGTTGCCGGCGGTGTGCGCGAGATCGTGCTGATCGGCCAGGACACGGGCATCTGGGGTACCGACTTTGCCGACGAGGACGTCGCCGATGGCTCGCCGCGCAATCTGGCGCAGCTGCTGTGTGCCGTCGCCGAGGCCGTGCGCCCGCACAACGTCTGGGTCCGCGTGCTCTATCTGCAGCCCGAGGGCATGACTGACGAACTCATCGAGACGATTCGCGATACGCCCGAGGTGCTGCCCTATATCGATATCCCCGTGCAGCACTGCGACGCGCGCATTCTCAAGGCCATGCGTCGCTCCGGTTCGCGCCAGGAGCTCGAGGATCTGTTCCGCGACCTTCGCGAGCGCATCCCCGGCATCGTGATTCGTTCCACGGCCATGGTCGGCTTCCCGACCGAGACCGACGACGAGTTCCGCGACCTTATCGACTTTATGGACACCGTCGGCTTTGACTACACGAGCGTCTTTGCCTACTCGCGTGAGGAAGGTAGCCTGGCCGCCAAGATGGAGGGCCAGGTCGATGAGGAGGTCAAGCTTGAGCGCGCCCAGGAGGCCATGGATCTGGCCGAGTCGCTCGGTTTTGCCGCTACCGCCGCACATGTGGGCGAGCGCGCCCAGGTGATCGTCGACGGTATCGAAGAGACCGAGGATGGCGCCGAGCTGATCGGCCATGCCTGGTTCCAGGCGCCCGATTCCGATGGTGCGGTGCACTTGGACGCCAGCGAGGCGTCCGTGGGCGATATTCTGACTGTCGAGTTTACCGATAGCTTCTGCTATGAGCTTATCGGCCATGTTGTGGAGTAGGAGAGCATCGTGGCAAACGAGAGCAATAAGGAACTGACGAGTGTCTGGACGCCCGCCAACATCGTGACGTGCGTTCGCATCGTCTTTATCCCGGTGTTCATGATCGTCTCAGCGCTGTCTCACACGAGTGTTGCCGGTACGGATTGGAGCACCTTCGACGGCCCGCTCGCCGCCGGCGCCTTTATTCTGTACGTCATCCTGTCGTGCACCGATAAGGTTGATGGCTACCTGGCTCGTTCGCGCAACGAGATCACCGACTTCGGCAAGTTCCTGGATCCCATCGCCGATAAGTTGCTCGTGTTCTCGGCCCTGCTGCTGTTTTTGGACTTTGGTGCCGTTACCGTGTGGTCGGTGTTCATCATCCTGTTCCGCGAGCTGCTGGTGAGCGCCCTGCGCATGGTCGCGAGTGCCGCCGGTGTGGTTGTCGCGGCCGATAAGCTTGGCAAGTACAAGACGGCGACCACGATGGTCTCCATCTGCGGCTACCTGTGCGTCTTTGCGATGACCGGCCTCCAGTTGGGGCCTGCGGAGCTGTTGCTCGGTCTCTATGGCGTCTCACGCTTCCTGTACGCCGTGGCCGTTATCCTGACCGTTATCTCGGGCGCTCAGTACTTCTGGAACTGCCGCAAGATCGTCTTTTCGGTCTAGGTCCTGGTGGGCATGACGGAATCATTTGAGCAGATTGCCGCGCACAATGAAGAGCTCGCAGCCGATATCGTCGAGCGTGCAAGCGTTCGTGGTGTGACGGTTTCGACGGCTGAATCTCTAACAGCGGGCATGATCGCCTCGACGATCGCCGATATCCCCGGTGCCTCGGCGGTGCTGCTCGGCGGTGCGGTGACGTACTGCGACGAGATTAAGCATCGCGTGCTCGGCGTTGAGCAAGAGACGCTCGACCGCTATACCGCGGTGTCGTACCAGACGGCGCGGGAGATGGCTGCCGGTTCGCTGGAGCTGTACCAGAGCGATATTGCCGTGAGCGCGACGGGCTATGCCGGCCCCGGTGGAGGCACCGAGGACGATCCGGCTGGAACCTTTTATATTGGCTGGGCGTATCGCTCGGCCAATGGGGGAGCGCCGGTCGTGGACTCCATTCGTTGTCACTATGAGGGCGATCGTTCATGCGTCCGTGCCCATGCGGTCGCTGAGGCACTGGGTCGCATTGTCTACGTGCTCGATTCTATGGAATAGACGTGTTTTAAGGGGCCTCCGGGCCCCTTAATTGTGGAGATAGGGACCTCTGGCGAATTTACTCTATGTGCAGGTAGTTGGCGTATTCTTCCTTATCGTACCTTGCTCGGTTCGCCTGCGGTCAAGTTTTTGGTCAGTGTTTGGTTGGCGTTTGGTTGGGTTTTGGAAAGGTCGGCTGCATATGATTTATCTGAACGGTTGACCACGAACAGCCGTTCGTTTATTATCGATGCAGGTTGTTAAGAGGAGGGCTATTCATGGCCAAGAATTCAGGTCCCGTACGTACCGTTCATGCTCGCACGACGGGTAAAGAGCGCGATGAGATGATCGCCACCACCAAGGCCGAGATCGAGAAGAAATTCGGCCAGGGTTCCATCATGAGGTACGGCGACGGTGGTCCCGAGCTCGAGGTCGAGGCCATTCCCACGGGCGCCCTGGCCCTCGATGCCGCGCTGGGTATCGGCGGCGTGC
>JAXIZX010000350.1:0-2222 GCA_036303765.1 Collinsella sp.
ACCATTACCTGCGCTACTTTATGGGCACCCAGATGTCCGGCGTCATGGTTCAGCCCATGGCGTCCCCCGACTGGCATCCGGCCATGACTAAAATGCCCGTGCCGATCGTCCATCTGGACATCCACTGTTCCGAGCCCGGCTACTACGTAGCGGCCGACAACGAGGCCCAAGGTCGCATCATTGCCGAGCTCGCCATCGCCCGCGGCGCACACCATATTGTCGTCGTCGGCCGAGCAGCATTTATGCAGCTCACCCTACGCGTGCTTGGCATTCATAAGGCGCTTGCCCTACATCCCGACATCAAGATCGAAGTCATTGACGCCGGCGAATGGAATACCGCTGCCGACGGCTATGGTATCGGCAACCAAATCGCCGAGCGTCCCGCCGACGAACGCCCCGATTTTGTCGTCGGTCTAACCGACGTGCTGGCCTCGGGTGTCGTTTCGGCACTGGTCGACAAGGGCATCTCTGTCCCCGGGCAAGTACGCGTAGCGGGCTGCGATGGCAACCCGCTCGCTTGGAGTGGATCGGTCCCGCTCACTACGGTAGCGCCCCCGGGCTACGAGATTGGCCGCAAGGGCGTTCAATTGCTCATGGAGCAAATCGAGAACAAGGCCCCGGCAAAGACCAAGCATATCCACGTCAGCTCTGCCGCGCGCACCGTCACCGCGGTCACGGCCATCGAGGACATCAACCGCCAAGAACTCGTGCGGCCGTTCCTGCTGGAACGCGCCAGCACCCAGGCAAGCAGCCAGACCGACGCCACGGCCATCAACCTCGGTGCGTATCTATAGCACGCCCGCGAGTATGCTAAGTCGCCGCTTAAGCAAAAGGGGCCCGACCATTGCCGGGCCCCTTTTGCTTAAGCGCAAACGTAAGCAATTGCTCGTTTCAACGCCGCAATTGTCTAGCGCACGGCCTTGACCGCCGCCGCCAGATCGAACAGCGTATCGAGCACGGCCTCGCAGCCATCCACCACGTCCTGCGGCAGCGGCACGATATCGGGGACGGCAAAGACGTGGCAGCCAGCCGTAATGCCCGAGACGCAGCCGTTGCGCGAATCCTCGACCACGGCACATTCCTCGGGAGCAAAGCCCGCGCGCTCGCAGGCGAGCAGATACATCTCGGGGTCGGGCTTGCCGTGCACGACGTCCTCGCCACACGTTACCGTTTCAAACTTGTCAAAGAGGCCAACCATCTTAAGGTTGCGCTCGGCCGTAACGAGGCGCGACGACGTCGCTAGACCAACGTGATAGCCCGCAGCCAGCAGCTCGTCTAGGCACTCGGCGGCGCCGGCCTTAAGTTCCAGTTCGGTCTTGACCATCTCGTCGCGAATCTCCTTGTGGCGGACATAGACCGCCTCGGTGGTTTCGTGGCTGCCGTAATGCTCATCAAGGATGTCCATGACATCGGGCAGCGTGCGGCCGATAAACTGATGGATCAGCGCTTCATCAATCGCGAGCCCCAGCTCAGCGGCGCCTGCCTTCCAGGCCTTAATCCCCAAACGCTCGGTATCGACCAGCGTTCCATCCATGTCAAAAATAACAGCCTTGATCATATCGGTCCCCCATCGACTCTCGCTGTCGCGTTGCTGCAACTCTACCGCATTTGGCAACTTGTATATAACGTATATACCATATTGCACTTTCGTTACACAGATAGAAGTCTTATGGCAAGTAACGCATTAGGATTATAGTTTTCGATCGAGTACTCAACGATAAGGAACGTTTCATGATTTTAGACACCACGGCACCCGCAGAGGAGCTTCAAGACAAGCTATCGGCGCTCGAACAGCTGCTTTTGGCATACGGGCGCGTGGCTATCGGGTTTTCCGGCGGCGTTGACAGCAGCTTTTTGGCCGCCGTATGCGCCCGCATCATGCCTACCAATACCCTCCTCGTCCATCTCACCACGCCGCTCATCGGCACGCCCGAGCAGGCTTCGTTTGAGCAGTCCGTTGATGGGCAGGCCAATGAGGGGCCGCATTTTAAGCTCCCCGTGCTCAATCTTTCGGTCAATCAGCTGCAGCTCCCCCAAGTAATCTGCAACGATGCCAATCGCTGCTACCACTGCAAGCACGCTGGCTTTACCGCCATCGTCAACCACGCCAAGTCGCTCGGCTTTCCCACCGTCATCGATGGCAGCAATGCAAGCGATCGCGGTGACTACCGCCCCGGCATGCGTGCGGCAGAAGAGCTCGGCGTACGCTCACCCCTTATGGA
>JAXIZX010000351.1:0-2798 GCA_036303765.1 Collinsella sp.
AGGCCAGGAAGATGCTCGAGTCCGGCCTCGAGCTTGCGGACAGGGTCGAGGCGGCATAGGATATCAACCGTATTCCAGATTCTAGGACGCCGGGCCGACTCGCTTCGGATGGGGCTCTACACCAACTTTCTCGACACTACCCGTCATCTTGCTTCGTGAGATTAAGTGGCTGCGAGACGTCAAGTGATTATTGACGCCTTGCAACACATAGCTGACAGCTTTGCCCTCATGCTTTTCCAAAATTCCGATTTAGATTGCTGACTCTTGGAGGGCGGAGCATGAAAAACCGTACGGTTTTGCTTTATATGGCGTTCGTTTTTCTGTCGAACTTCAGCACCATTTTGTATTTTCTGACGGTTTACCTTGAATTCGTCGGATTCTCGATGGTGGCGATTTCTAGCATGATGATTGCATATCAAGTGAGCAAGTTCATCCTTGAAGTTCCCACTGGCTATATTGCTGATAGGTTTGGACGAAAGGTGAGCGGTCTCGTTGGCATTATGGGAATGCTTGGGTACTACGCCGCCCTGCTTCTCGTCCGATCTCCTCTGCTTTTAATCGGTGCGTTTGCTCTCAAAGGTTTTGCCGTTGCATGTATGAGTGGATCCATAGAAGCGATTTACATTGACAGCGTCTCTCAGGACCAGCTCGTAAGACTTAATGTCGTTGAGCGATTTGTTTTCTATGCCTCTTATGCCCTCTCCGCTTGTGTGGGCGGTTTCATTTCGTCCGCTGGCGAGTATCTCATTGGGCTTTCGGTCGATATCATCACAATGGTGCTGACATTGGTTGTCGTTGTCTGTATTCCTGAGGCGAGAAGAGAGAGCGCTGCGGTGACACCTGGGCATGGAATGAGCCCGAGGATGATCGGTGCCGCTATTGCGGGTAATGGCATTCTTCGGTCAGCGTTCATCATGGACTGTTCTCAGGCATTTGCCTTCGTCGCTCTAGAAGACTTCTTCTCACTGTTGCTTGCAGACCGCGGAATGAATGCCGTCGCTTCGGGCGTGACCATTGCGGTCCAGCTCCTTGCCTCCGCCTCCATAGGGTTTATTGTGCCCAGTGTGATTGCTCGTGTCGACAAGGGCCGTTTTGCGCGTATTTGCGGCATCATTCGCTTAGTATTGACAGCTTTGTTTTTGATTCCTCTTACTCCGGCTAATTTGCTGCCCGCGTTCTATGTGCTGCAGACGGTTGCGTACTCGTTGTTTGCCCCAATCAAATACTCAGTTTTCCAAAATGCTGCCGATTCATCGATGCGCTGTTCGCTGATTTCGGTTCAAAGCCAGATGGTGGCGGTGGGTGCCGTTCTTTTCTATCTGCTCAACGCTGCGTTGAGCAGCGTTGCGGGCATTCGAGTCGTATTGCTTGTTGCGCTCGGGATTTCTTCCCTGGTATATATCCCCGCGCTATTTGGTCTTACAAGTCAAAGGCCATGAGTATTTAGGCACCGATAACTTATATATCAACGCAATAAACCCGAGCGCGAGGGCGTTTGGGTTTATTATTGAAACGTATGTAACCTGGCGGCGCCACACCGCCTGTTAGTAGGGAGACACATGAACGTTCTGGTCGTCAACGCAGGATCTTCGACCCTTAAGTATCAGGTCATCGATACCAAGTCCCACAAGGTGTCCGCAAAGGGCTCCTGCGAGCGCGTCTGCTTTACCGGCGGTACCTTCACCCACGCTGCCAACGGTTCCAAGAAGGTGACCGAGAACATCGAGTTCCCCGACCACAAGGTCGCCATCGAGGTCGTCCTGAAGGACCTCGAGGCCAACGGCGTCAAGATCGAGGGCATCGGCCACCGTATCGTTCAGGGCGGTTGGTACTTCGGCGATTCCTCCCTCGTCGACGAGGACGTCCTCGCCAAGATCCGCGAGGTCGCTCCGCTCGCCCCGCTGCACAACAACCCCGAGGCCAACGTTATCGAGTACTGCCTGGAGCAGTATCCCGATCTGCCCAACGTTACGGTCTACGACACCGCTTTCCACTTCAACATGCCCGAGGTCGCCAAGACTTACGCCCTTCCCAAGGATGTTTGCGACAAGCTGCACATCCGTAAGTACGGCGCCCACGGCACCAGCTACCGTTACATCTCCAAGAAGGTCGCCGAGATGACCAACGGCGAGGCCCGCAAGGTCGTTGTGTGCCATATCGGCTCCGGCGCTTCCCTGTGCGCCATCGAGGACGGCAAGTGCATGGACACCACCATGGGTCTCACCCCGCTCGATGGCGTCATGATGGGCACCCGCTGCGGCTCCATCGACCCGGCTACCGTGTGCTACCTGCAGCGCGAGGGCGGCTACACCTTCGACGAGGTCGACGAGATGATGAACAAGAAGTCCGGCCTTTTGGCTGTGACCGGTGGCAAGACCAACGACTGCCGCAATGTCGAGGAGCTCGCCGCTGCTGGCGACCCCGAGGCTCAGCTCGCCTTCGACATGTTCGTCTACAAGATTGCCGCCAAGGCTGCCGAGATGGCCACTTCCATGTGTGGCATGGACACGCTGGTCTTCACCGCCGGCATCGGTGAGCACGCTCCGGCCGTTCGCGCCGGCGTTGCCGACCGTCTGGCCTTTATGGGCGTCAAGATGGACCATGCCCGTAACGCCCTGCGTGGCGATGGCGCTTGGTGCCTGTCTGCCAAGGATTCCAAGGTCAAGATCTTCGTCATCCCCACGGACGAGGAGTTCATGATCGCTTCTGACGTCGAGCGCATCGTCAACGGCAAGTAATTGCAAGAGGGGAGGGGCTGGACGACCAAGTGCCGTTCAGCCCCTCTTTTGCGCTCGTTG
>JAXIZX010000352.1:0-2585 GCA_036303765.1 Collinsella sp.
CGCGGTGGCGTGCTCGCTGGCCGTTGGTGGCAGGCGCTGTTCCCGGGCCTGGCCATCATGATCACCTGCCTGGCACTCAACATCCTGTCCGAGGGCATTACCGACGCCATGGCCGCTGCTCCCTCCGCCGCCCTGGATCCGACCGACTCCTCCAAGCGCCGCGAGGCCGACCTGCTGGTCTCCGACCCCGTTCGCGC
Source organism: Collinsella sp. (assembly GCA_036303765.1). Taxonomy (GTDB): domain Bacteria; phylum Actinomycetota; class Coriobacteriia; order Coriobacteriales; family Coriobacteriaceae; genus Collinsella. The sequence goes on from JAXIZX010000352.1 coordinate 198, forward strand.
CTACAAGGAGCAGGCTCAGTCCCTGTCCGCCCGTCTTGGCGCTCTGCGTGATGTCGAACTCAAGCGTAACGACCGCCATGTGCCCGATGAGTCCGTTGAGCCGATCCTTTCGGTCCGCGATTTCTGCATCCAGTTTGAACACCACGGTGATATCAACGTCGTCGACCACGTCAACTTTGATGTCCGTCCCGGCCAGACCATGGGCCTGGTCGGTGAGTCCGGCTGCGGTAAGTCCATCACCACGCTGGCCATCATGGGCCTGACCGACGATGACGAGCATCTTTCCGGCGAGGTTCTCTGGGAGGGCCGCGACCTGCTCAAGATGAGCAAGAAGGAGTGGTTCGGCCTTCGCGGTACCGATATCGCCATGGTCTATCAGGACGCCCTGTCCTCGCTCAACCCCTCCATGCTCATTTCCGCCCAGATGAAGCAGCTCACCAAGCGTGGCGGCACCCGTAGCGCCGAGGAGCTCCTGGAGCTCGTGGGCCTCGACCCCAAGCGTACGCTCGAGAGCTATCCGCATGAGCTTTCCGGTGGCCAGCGTCAGCGCGTTCTGATCGCTATGGCCCTTACCCGCGACCCCAAGCTGGTCATCTGCGACGAGCCTACGACCGCTCTGGACGTTACCGTCCAGAAGCAGGTCATCAAGCTGCTTAACGACCTTCAGGCCAAGCTCGGCTTTGCCATGATCTTCGTCTCGCACGACCTGGCGCTGGTCGCCGAGGTCGCCCATAACATCACGGTTATGTACGCCGGTCAGGTTATCGAGCAGGCACCCACCAAGGAGCTGCTCACCAACCCGATTCACGAGTACACCCGCGGTCTTCTGGGTTCCGTTCTGTCCATCGAGAGCGGTTCGGGCCGCCTGCACCAGGTGCCCGGCGCCGTTCCGAGCCCGCGCGATTTCCCCAAGGGCGATCGCTTCGCGCCCCGCTCGAGCCATCCGCGTATTGGCCTGGACACCCGTCCGGTCTTCAAGCGCGTTCCCGGCACCGAGCACTTCTATTCCGAGCTCCCCGACGAGGTGCTCAAGGCAAATGGTTTGACCCCTCACGCGGAGGTGATGTAGATGAGCGAGACCGCAGTCAACGGCGTCGAGCCGATCATCTTCCTTGATGACGTCCACGTCACCTTTAGGACCCGTACCGGTTCGATTCTCCACCCTAACCTGGTTCACGCCGTCCAGGGTGTAACGATTAAGCTCATGCCCGGTCAGACGATCGGCATCGTCGGCGAGTCCGGTTGCGGTAAGTCCACCACCGCCAACGTCATGTGCGGCCTGCAGGCCCCCACGAGCGGCAAGGTCTACTTTAAGGGCAAGGACGTTACCAAACGTACCGCCGAGGACCGTCGCCACATGGGTCGCGTTATCTCGGTCGTGTTCCAGAACCCGGCCACGGCGCTCAACCCCCGCATGGTCGTTCGCGAGCAACTGCTCGACCCCATGCGCGTCCACAACCTGGGTACCGAGGCCGAGCAGGAGAAGCGCGTCAAGGAGCTCTTGGAGCTCACCGGTCTGCCCAGCTCTGCCGCTGAGGTTCTTCCCGGCCAGCTTTCGGGCGGCCAGCGCCAGCGCGTCGCAATTGCCCGTGCCCTGTCGCTGAACCCCGATGCCATCATCGCCGACGAGCCCACCTCGGCTCTGGACGTTTCGGTCCGCGCGCAGATTCTGAACCTGCTGACCGACCTTAAGAAGGAGCTCGGCCTGGCCATGGTGTTCATCAGCCATGATATCCAGACGGTCCGCTATATCTCTGACGACATCATCGTTATGAATGGTGGCAAGATCGTCGAGCAGGGCGAGGCCAAGCAGGTCTTCCAACACCCTCAGGACCCCTACACCAAGATGCTGCTCGGCGCTGCGCCGTCGCTGCTGCATCCCAAGCTCGGCGAGTAGCCTCGCTTTCCCTCCCGTGCGCCCGGTTCCCTTGCCGGGCGCACCTCCGTTGCGATTTCGAAAGGCTGGGTTCACGAGCCATGCCAAGTGCTCAGGAGCTACAACATCAATTTGGTGAATATCGAGGCGCCATGCCCCGTCCATCAGATTTCGATCTCTTTTGGAAGGATCGCATGGCCGAGGCCGACGCCGTCGGGCTTGACTATGCGATCGAGACGGCAGCGGTCGCCGATGCCGCGACCTGCCAGCTTTTCGACCTCTGGTATACCGGCATGTGTGGCGCTCGCCTGCATGCCAAGTACCTTAAGCCCGTCTCGGACGAGCCCGTGCCATTGGTGCTTCAGTTCCATGGGTATCCGGGTGCAAGCCGCAGCTGGTTTGAGCAGGCGTCGTTTGCGGGCATGGGCATGGCACTCATCGCCCTCGACTGCCCCGGCCAAGGAGGTCCCTCCGAGGACATTGGTGGATTTGAGGGCACAACGGTCGCGGGC
>JAXIZX010000353.1:0-5606 GCA_036303765.1 Collinsella sp.
CCGACAAACGCGACCTTCTGGCCCGGCTTGGCATATACGGACACGCCGTGCAGCACCTCGTGGTCGGGCGTATAGCCAAAGTCCACGTTATCCATGACCAGGTCACCACGCAGCGGCACGTACTCGATCTCGCCGGTCGCGCGGTGCGGGTGCTTCCATGCCCACATGCCGGTGCGGTGGTCGGCTTCCTCGAGCTGCCAGGTCTCGGGGTTCACCTGTGCGTTGACGAGCGTCACGTAGCCCTCGTCGGCTTCGGGCTCCTCGTCGAGCAGCTCAAAGATACGCTCGGCGCCGGCAAGGCCCATGACCACGGCGTTGATCTGCTGCGAGATCTGGCCGATCTGGCCGCAGAACTGCTTGGTCATGTTGAGGAACGGCACCACGACGGCGATGGAGAGCGCCATGCCCGAGAGGCTCAGGTTGGGCACGCCCAGCGCCAGGAAGATGCCGCCGGTCAGCGCGACCAGCACGTAGAGCAAGTCGCCCAGGTTCCCGAGGATCGGCATGAGGATGTTGGCGTACATGTTGGCCTTCTGCGAGACCTCGAAGAGCTTCTCGTTGCGCTCGTCAAAATCGGCCTCGGCAGCGGACTCGTGACAGAACGCCTTGACGACTTTCTGGCCGTTCATGACTTCCTCGATATGGCCCTCGACCACGCCGAGCTCGGTCTGCTGCGCGATAAAGAAGCGCGCGGAGTTGGAGCCGAGCAGCTTGGTCATAAATGTCATAAAGGCGACGCCGGCAATGATGACCAGGCACATCCACACGCTGTAATACAGCATGATGAAGAACACGGTGACGATGACGATGATCGTCATGAGCAGGTTGGGCAGCGACTGGCTGATCATCTGACGCAGCGTGTCGATGTCGTTGGTGTAGTGGCTCATGATGTCGCCGCGCTGGTGCGTGTCGAAGTAGCGAATCGGCAGGTCCTGCATGCGGTTGAACATCTTTTCGCGCAGCTTCTCGAGCGAGCCCTGCGTGATGACGGCCATGGCGCGGTTCCAGAAGAGCGAGGAGGCGACGCCCACGGCGTAGATGCAGCCGAGGGTGGTCACGAGCTTCAGAATCTTGGGCTGCGCGGCCGTCCAGTCGCCCGACTGCCACGATTCGCTAATGACCTGCAGCGCGCTCTGGAGAAACGTCGCGCCGATGGAGTTGATGATGGCGCAGAGCACAACGCCGGCGACGACGAGGGGCAAAAGCACCGGGTAGAAGCCAAAGAGCATCTTGATCAGGCGCGTCATGGTGCCGCCCTTGCGGTTGCGCGCGCGCTCGGCGGTAGCGGCCTTACTCATGTGCCTCGCCTCCTTCCTGGGTCTGAGCTTGCGGTGCGGATGCCTCGGTGTCGGCTGCGGCGGTCTCGCCCGCGTCCTCGCCTTCGGCACTCATCTTATTTTGCGAGGTAAAGGTCTCGCGGTAGATCTCGCTCGTCTTGAGCAGCTCATCGTGGTTGCCGATGTCCTTGATGCGGCCGCCCTCCATGACGATGATGCGGTCGGCGTCCTGCACGGAGCTGATGCGCTGGGCGATGATGAGCTTGGTCGTGTTGGGCAGATAGCTCGCCAGGCCCTCGCGGATCTTGGCGTCGGTCTTGGTGTCGACGGCGCTCGTGGAGTCGTCCAGGATCAAGATCTTGGGGCGACGCAGCAGGGCACGCGCGATGCACAGGCGCTGCTTCTGGCCGCCGGAAACGTTGGAGCCGCCCTGCTCGATCCAGGTGTCGTAGCCCTTGGGGAAGCCGTCGACAAACTCGTCGGCGCAGGCCAGATGTGCGGCCTCGCGGACTTCCTCGTCGGTGGCGTTCGGGTCGCCCCAGCGCAGGTTCTCGGCGATGGTGCCGCTAAACAGCACGTTTTTCTGCAGGACCATGGCTACCTGGTGGCGCAGCGCGTCCAGGTCGTAGTCGCGCACGTCCACGCCGCCGACGCGCACGGTGCCCTCCGTGACATCGTACAGACGGGCGATCAGGTTCACGAGCGTCGACTTGGCCGAGCCGGTGCCACCGATAATGCCGATGGTCTCGCCGCTCTTAATATGCAGGTCGATATCGTCGAGCGCCTGGCGGCGGGCATGCTCGGAATACTTAAAGCTCACGTGATCGAAGTCGATGGAGCCGTCGGCAACCTCGTGCACGGGCTCGGTCGGGTTAGCGATCGTGGGCTCGGCGGCCAACACCTCGGTAATGCGGTGCGCCGACTCATCTGCCATGGTCACCATGACAAAGATCATCGACAGCTGCATTAGGCTCATCAGAATCTGGAAGCCGTAGGTAAAGATGGAGGAGAGCTGGCCCACATCGAACAGGGTGCCCTGGCTCGTGATGATGAGCTTGGAGCCCAGGTAGATGATGACGACGAACGCGCCGTTGACGCAGATGTTCATCATGGGGTTGTTGAAGGCGAGCAGCTTTTCGGCGCGGGTGAAGTCCATCTGGACGTCGCGCGCGGCGGTGGCGAACTTCTCCTTCTCGTAGTCCTGGCGCACGTAGCTCTTGACCACGCGCATGCCGGTGACGTTTTCCTCGACCGATTCGTTGAGCGCGTCGTACTTGCGGAACACGCGGGTAAAGATCGGGCGCACCTTATAGATGATAAAGAACAGGCCAAAGCCCAGCAGCGGAATGATGACCAGGTAGACCATGGCGACGCTGCCGCCCATGGCGTATGCCATGGTAAAGGCAAAGACCAGCACCAGCGGCGAGCGCACGGCGATGCGGATGAGCATCATAAAGGCCTGCTGCACGTTGTTGATGTCGGTGGTGAGGCGCGTGACGAGCGAGGAACTCGAGAACTCGTCGATGTTGGCGAAGCTGAACGTCTGGATCTTGTAGAACAGGTCGCGACGCAGGTTCTTGGCAAAGCCGCAGCTGGCATGGCTGCAGGTGATGCCCGCAGCGGCGCCAAAGGCGAGTGACGTCAGCGCGATGAGTACGAGAAGGCCGGCGGTGGGCAGCATCTCGGTAACGGCGGTGCCGTCCTTGATGGCGTCGATCATGTCGGCGGTGATAAACGGGATCATCATCTGGCAGATTACCTCGCCAAGCACCAGCAGCGGCGTGGCGATCGTAACCTTCATGTAATCGCGGATGCTGCCCATAAGGGTTTTAATCATCCAGTTCCTCCCAGGTTACGCGGATTTTCTCGAGCATCTCGGCGAGCTGTTCACGCTCGTCGTGGGTGAGGGCACTAAAGGCCTGCTCTCTAAAGCGAATGCGGGCTGCCTGCTCAACGCGGGCCTTTTCCCATCCCGCATCGGTCAGGCGGATGGTGAGCTGCCGACGGTCTTTGGGATTGCGACTGCGCTCGATAAGACCGCCCAGTTCGAGCTTGGACAGAATCTCGGAAAGGGACCCCGGCTTGAGGTCGAAGTGCATGCCGAGCTCCTGTTGGGACAGCTCGCCGGTCGGCTGCTTGGCGAGTAGGCAGACAATAGGCGCCTTGCCAGATATGCCGCCGCCGTGAAAATGCATGTAATGGCCGCAAAACCCCAGCCCATTGAGGATTCGCTTGGCGAGACGGTCTTTGTCGGACTGGGTCTCGGGCTCGTCTGCTGGCCGTGAGGGGTCGCCGCCGGGTTCATGCGGATAGGCGAGTGGTTCAACACGCATATCTAATCTTCGCTCCTTTCTTTAGTTAGGTAGTGAAATTGTTTTGTGCCTAACCAATTTAGGAGCGTGAGAAATCAATGTCAAGGTACCAAACTTATTAAGTTACGGCGTTTTACCAAACGCCGTAACCGCTCGACGCTGCGCGGGCCGCATTTGGACAATCTGACGTTCAACTCCAAGGGCGCGACCAGAAGGTCAGCGCCCTTTCGTTTCACGTCATCTTGCCTCAAATGCGACCCGCTCGCTGTCGTTGCCAAAACATCGACGTTGCCCTTTTTGGCACTTGGGGACGTTCCTTATGTGCCGGCACTTGGGGACACTCTTTGCACTGATAGTCGTTGGGTTAGTCGTTGGGGACGTTCTTGTTTGGCTAGTCATTTAAGAACGTCCAATGACTATCCACTGGGCCGCGATGTAGCAAACAGCCCCCATTTCCGAAACCTTTCCGCAACAATTTGCCCTTCGTACCGCTCGCCTCCGCTCACAACGTCCCCTGCGCTACACTTAGTTGCACTATGGCGCCATCGTGCCGCGCCCGACCCAAGGGGGACTCTCATGAAGAACACTCAGCTGCTGCTGATCAACGATATGTGCGGCTACGGCAAGGTCGCGCTCTCCGCCATGCTGCCGGTGCTGTCGCACATGGGCTATCGCATCCACAACCTGCCGACGGCGCTGGTGTCCGATACGCTCAACTATCCCAAGTTCTACATCCATGACACCACCGAGTACGTGCGCCAGAGCCTCGCTATCTGGGAGGAGCTCGGGTTTGAGTTCGACGCTATCTCGACCGGCTTTATCGTGACCGAGGAAGAGACGCGCATCATCTCGGACTTTTGCCACCGCCGTGCGCAAAAGGGCACCAAGGTGTTCGTCGACCCCATCATGGGCGACAACGGCAAGCTTTACGCCGGCGTGCCCGAGTCCACGATCGGTCTCATGCGCAGCCTACTCGAGTGCGCCGACTATGCGGTACCAAACTACACCGAGGCGTGCCTGCTCACCGATACGCCCATTGCCGAGCAAATCACGCCCGATGAGGGCCGCGTTCTTGTGGATGCCGTGCGTGCCCTGGGCGCCAAGTCGGTGGTCATTACGAGCGCTGTGGTCGACGGTGCGAATGTCGTCATCGGTTACGACCATGTGGCGGGGGAGTACTTCACGATTCCCTTCGAGCTGATTCCGGTCTACTTCCCGGGCACGGGCGACACGTTCTCGGCGGTGCTTGTCGGCCGCGTTATGGCCGGTTGGAGCCTGCAGCGCGCGACGAGCGATGCCATGCGTGTGGTAGCGGAGCTCATCGAGCGCAATGCCGACCAGGAGGATAAGTCCGCTGGCCTTCCCATCGAGGCCTGCCTGGATGTGATTGACCATGAGTAACGCCGACGAGAGCAGCACCGAGGCGGCGGGCGAGAACAAGCCGCTCGGTGCCCCGCGCGGCAGGCGCCCACGTATTCGTATTAGCTGCGTGGACCAGCTGGGCACATGCCGCTGCCATCACGGGCACAAGCCGGGTGACGTCTTCGACTTCGACCGCGACCGCGGCAAGATGTGCGCCATGGCCTGCCATGTGGGCTTTCCCTATATCGATATCCTGCGCTATGGCGGAACCGTGCCTGGCAACGAGCCTGGTACGGCAAAGTTCTGCTGCCCCGAGGTCGATACGCTGAACGTCTGGCTTGCCGAGATCGTCGACGAGTAGTCGAGCGCAATGTGACAAAGGGACAGTCCCTTTGTCACATTCGCCGGGGCTGCCCCTTCTTTTTGCTTATAATCCTAAATCTCTGCATTTCATCCGATTTTAGGTTCTAAAAATCCTACATTTCATCGATAATTAAGCGCATAAAACTTTGCATTTCATTTGATGACACTGAGGGGAGAGCCTATGCTGCGCAGGAAAATAGCGGCAGAGCTGGAGCGTTGGCTGAAGTCTGCCGAGCAAAAGGCCTTATTCATCACGGGTTCTCGCCAGATCGGCAAAAGCTATTCGATTCGC
>JAXIZX010000354.1:0-3535 GCA_036303765.1 Collinsella sp.
GAGCTTATTGGACTCGTGCGCCATGGCGGCACCGCTCGCCACAAACAGGTGGGCGTTTTGGGGCACGATGCGGTGCACCTCGTCCAGGTTGAGCGTGAGATAGAAGCGGTGGCGCAGCTCGGAGAGGTACTGTAGCGGGCCGCCCAGGAAGGCGACGTTGCCGCGGATGGGACGGCCGCACGCCAGGCCCGAGATGGTCTGGGTCACGACAGCCTGGAAGATGGAGGCGGCCACGTCCTCGGGGCGGGCGCCCTCGTTGAGCAGCGGCTGCACGTCGGTCTTGGCAAAGACGCCGCAGCGGCTGGCGATGGGATAGATGGTGGTGGCGTTGGCCGCGAGCTCGTTGAGGCCGCTGGCGTCGGTGTGCAGCAGGGTTGCCATCTGGTCGATGAACGCACCCGTGCCGCCGGCGCAGGTGCCGTTCATGCGCTGCTCGATGCCGTTATCGAAGTAGATGATCTTGGCGTCCTCGCCGCCCAGCTCGATAGCGACATCGGTGGCCGGGATGAGGGTCTCGACGGCACGCTTACTGGCGATGACCTCCTGGACAAACTCCAGGTCGAGCCACTGGGACAGCAGCAGGCCGCCCGAGCCGGTGATGGCGCAGGTCATCTGGGCCGTCGGCAGCACGGTCGCAGCGCCCTCGAACAGGTCGCGGGCGCAGGCACGGACGTCGGTGTGGTGGCGCTGGTACTTGGCGTAGACGATCTGGTTGTCGTCGTTGAGCACGGCGAGCTTAACGGTGGTGGAGCCCACGTCGATGCCCAGGTGCAGGTTGCCGTGGGCGTTGCCGGGGTTGAAGATCGCGCCTTCGGGGGCGTGGGCGGCGGCTACGGGCTCGGTGGCGGTGGCGGGCTCACTGGCGATGGACGTCTCCCCTGCCGCGTTCTTGGCATCGGCAACTGCCTCGGCAACTTTCTCGGCAGCCGCGGTCGCGGCCTTCTGCGCGGCGTCCACCACGGCGGGCGCGGCCTCGCGTGCGGCAGCGACCATGCGGTCCTTGATGCCCTCGACGAGTTTGCTCATCTGTCTCTCCTCTTAGTTGTTGGACTCGACGGCTGCGGCGGTGTCGGCCGCGTCCTCGAGCTGCAGATTCAATAGCTTCATGCCGTATTCCGGCACGTTGATATCGATGGGTTGGCCATACAGGTCACCAGGGCGCACAAAAGCGATGACCGTCATAATGCGCGCCATGGTCTCGGGCGATTCGGAAAGGTCACGCTCAAACCAACGTTGGATCATGCCGACCTCGGCACTCACAACATAGGTGACGTAGTAGTCAAAGAAGGTGCCCAGTGCCAAACCCAAAATGCCCGTCTGTGCACGCGGCACCACGGCCTCGCGGGCGGTATCGATGATCTTTTTAATAAAGGCGGGGTCGCCGCCCGGGCCCAGCAGGGCCCCGATAAGGTCGCGATTAGCCGCAAGATAGCGCAGCAGCTCAACCGAACCGGGTGCCGGCTCGAGCTCGTCGATGTTGCGGTAAAGATCGGGTAATTGAGCTGCGGTGATAAGCTCCACCCGCTCGCGAATCTCGGCAAGCAGGCCGTTCTCGATCTGGCTGATAAAGTCAGGGATATCGCGGTAGTGCGAATAGAACGTGCGGCGCGTAAGGCCAGCGCGCTCGGTGAGCGACGCGACATTAATGCGCGAAAGGTCGCCGCTTTCGGCAAGCTCGCTGGCAAGTGCCTGGCGAAGGGCACGCTGCGAGCGAAGGGACCGGCGATCGCATTTCTCGAGCTGGGACAAGCGTCCTCCTTGTTACTCAACCTGTGCGCTATTGCACAGTGCGAGTATTATTGCACACCGTGTGCATCAACACGTAAAGGCAATATTTTGGATGTGACGAAGGGGCAGCCTCTTTGTCACATCCAGCGACCGCCTAGGTTGTGCCGGTTGTGCCGGTTGTGCCGGGCTTTTAGAGCGGCATTACCGATTGTCCAAAATGTCATTCGTGGGTAGAATAGTGTCGACGGCAGCCCAAGTTCTGGAAAGCTGGGCAGCGCCGTTGCTTGGATTAAGGGGTCAACGCCTTAGCGGCGGCGACCCCTTTTACGTTGCTTCGAACGTTGCTTGAGTGCCTCGGAAAGCCCGACGAACGCTGTGAAGAACGAGACCAAAGCGGTCAGAAGTCTCACAAAATCAATCAGATCGGTCATGGGCATCACCTCCCATCAGATGGAGGGCGTTGCCCGGCACATGGAACTGCCGCCAACAGTATCAATTCTATCAAAGCGCAGTTAGATATACGAATGTTTGTTCGCATTTCAGAAGATCGGAACTCCTCATGGCGAAGGAACAGTTCCTTCGCCATACCCGAGCTTGTCGCCGAACTGCTGCCTACATTTTTCGAGTTATTCGGCCACGCTGCTGGCTCTGTATAAATGCACCGCCGGGATTATCTGAGGGTTTTTGTCCTTATTTGAGCGCATACATGCCCATTTGCGCACTTACGACACCGAATCAAACACCATTAGAGGTATGAATGTTCCCGAGAGGGCATCTTTAGCCATTTAACGACCTCCGACAGGCCGAATAACTCGAAATTTGTTGGTGGCGAAAGCGAAACAGTCCTGTATGCCAAAAGCCGGCATCTCCCATGTGACAAAGGGCAGTCCCTTTGTCACATTATTCGATGACGGTGCGGGAGTTTTGCTTGTGCATGGTGGCGAGCATGTGTTTGGGGACGGCGTGGGCCATGCAGCTGCCGATAGTCGCGCTCGCGGCGGCCTTAGCTGCATCGCTTGCGTTTTTGGTCGCGTAGCTGTGGCGGAAACGCTTGAGCATGGCGATGTCGTTGCCGCCGTCGCCGTAGACCGCGACCTCGTTCTCGGCAATGCCGTAGTAGCCCGCCAGCCAGGCCACGCTCTCGCCCTTGTTGCACGCCACGTCCGTGATTTCGAACATCACCGGATCGAACGGCGCGTTGACCACGCGGTCCGAGCGCTCGGCCAAATACGCCTTAAGGTCGCGCTCCAGCTCGGGCGAGGTCACGCGGCAGTTGATCTTGCACACATCGTGGCGCAGGATGTCGCCGATCGACTGGTCGAAATACTGTTCCTCGTGATACCCGCCGCGCGCACGCATGCCGCGCATCACAATACGCTTGATGGGGCTGTCCTTTTTAAAGCCCGCCTGGTGCATCTCGAACGACCCACTCGAGAACATGCCATCGGGTGTGGAGCAATCAAAGCAAATGCCCGGGAATGCCTTGAGCAGCTCCTCGGTAACCTGCGGATCGATGGTCCAGGTTTTGAGCACCTCGCCATGACTGTCGCGCACGATTGATCCATTGGAGCAGCAGGCGTCAAGCGCCAGGCCCGTAAAGCCATGCTCGCCGATCGGCAGCGTCGAGCGTCCGGTCGCGGGAACCACATGCAGGCCAGCCTCGGTCAGCTCGCGAATGGCACGGCGGATGGTCCCATCCGCCTCATGCAGGGCGTTCAGCAGCGTTCCGTCTAAGTCACTCGCAAACATCTTGATCATGGGCGTGCCTCTCCTTCGTCTGCACGATATTGTAGACGAAGGAGAGGCA
>JAXIZX010000355.1:0-3374 GCA_036303765.1 Collinsella sp.
ATGACCCGCCCCAAACATACGATAACTCGTTAAAGGATCTCGATCTCAAAGCCGCGGGTGACGGTCTCTCCCGGCTTGGCCACCAGGCAGCCACGCTTGTGCTCCAGAATATCGTCCTCGTCGGAGCAGGTGGACAGACCACCCCACGGTTCAACAGCCACAAAGTCGCCCTCGGGCTTGCTCCACACAATCAGGTACGGCATATCGGGGAACGTCAGGCGCACGCCCTTGTCCTCGGTCTTCTTGGTCAGCGTAACCACGCGGCTCTCGAGCACGTCGAAGATGGTCTCCGCGAAGTCAAAGAGTTCATGGGTAAGCGGCAGGTTCTGGCCGATCATGGGGTTCTTGCTGCGATGCTCAACATCAATCAGGCCCGTCGAGGGAACGGCAGTACAGAGCTCGGTGGCCTCACGCTGCTCAAAACGAAGCTCATAATCGTCATAGGACTCGCCCTCGTCGAGCGGGCACTTAAAGCCGGGGTGACCGCCCACAAAGAACGGCATGTCCTCGGTGCCCTCATTGGTCACCTCGTACGACACGGCCACCTTTTCCGAATCGATCGTGTAACGAGCAACGATCTTAAACGGATACGGGTACTGCTCGAGCAACTCGGCATGGTCGGCAGAGCTTAGGCTCAGCGCGACCATGTTGTCGCCCTGCTCCTCGAGCTTCCACTCCTGTTTGCGAGCAAAGCCGTGACGGGCAAGCTTGACCTCGCGGCCACCCATGGTCATTGCGTGACCATCTCGAAGGCCGCCGCAGATCGGGAAACAAATGGGTGCCTGGCCCGACCACACCGCCGGGTCGCCCTGCCACAGGTACTCACGGCCGTTGGCCGCAATAGAAGTGAACGATCCGCCAGCCGTGCTCAACGCAATGCGGACAGAGCCGTTATCAAGAACAAACTCCATGGGAATCTTCTCCTTCACATATCATCTCGCACGATCCATTGTGAACGTCGTGCCTTTAGCAGAAAGGTAATGAGGCAGCGCCGCAAACAAAAGAACAATGCACGTCCAGCCCGCTGGGCCAATTGGGCTGATAGCAAACCGGCCCGCGCCCCATCACAGAAACGCGAGCCGTCAACGGACTAGTTAATTACGCCGGATACCCGCTAATCGTGGTATTCGCCGCGGTCCCACTTCTCGAGGAACTCGTCAAAGAAGTGCGGGTCGGCCTGAGCCTCGGCGTCGGCCTTATTGCAGGCATCGATCTTGGCGATCAGGGCATCGTGCTCGGGAGTCTTCTCGTAGGGCTCCTCCAGGAAGGCAAGCATGATATCGGCCATCAGGAACTCGCCGGTGATCTTGCCGCCAAAGCCCACGATGTTGGCGTTGAGCTCGCGACGGGCATACAGGGCAGAGGTCATGTCGCGAACCAGGGCGCAGCGGGCGCCGGGAACCTTGTTGACGGCGTTGGTGATGCCGATGCCGGTGCCGCACAGGGCCACGCCAAAGTCGGCCTTGCCGCTGGCAACAGCCTCGCCCACGGCCTTACCGTAGATGGGATAGTGCGTACGGGTGTGGCTATAGGTGCCGCAGTCGAGCACCTTGTAGCCAGCCTGCTCCAGGCGGTCGGCCAGATAGATCTTCTCGTCCGTAACGATATGGTCGCAACCGATTGCGATGGTCTTCTTCATCAGAACGTCCTTTCGTCTGAATTCACAAGTTGAGATAGAAGTTCGAGTTCTCGGTGGCTCTCGTTAGGCCATCTTGTTGAGCATGTCGACACGGATCTGGTGACGGCCGCCAGCGTACTGGGCACGCAGGAACTCGCGGGCGATCTTCTTGGCGACCTCGGTGCCCACAACGCCCGGGCCCATGGTGACCATGCGCGAGCCGTTGTGCTCGCGGGTCATGTAGGCGGAACGCTCGTCGGAAATGTTGGCGACAACCATGCCCTTGATCTTGACGGCGGCCATATAGGAGCCGACGCCGTACTTATCGAATGCAAAGCCCTGGGAATCCTTGTGCTCCAGCAGGTCCTTGGCAACGGCGGTGGCGGAATCGACAAAGTCCGCGGCAGGGGTCTCGGAATAGTCGACGACCTCGTGACCGTCGGCGATGAGCATCTCCTTGATGGACTCCTTCATCGACATACCGTCGGCATCGGAAGCGATTACAACCCTCATGACATCCTCCTTGAGAGATACGCAGGTGCGCAGTTTCTGTTTGGAAGTGTTGAATCGCGTTCAGGCCGGGCATCTGAATGTGCGGTTCTTCACTGTTCATGTTTATTTGAACACATTCGAACAGTAACTGCAACAACTATTTGTTTATCTTTGTTCTTTTTTGAACAAATACCGTTCGCGGATGATTGCTGACCGTCTGGACCCGGCGCGGACGTAGCGACCACGTGTTCAACAAACAAAAGGGCGGCCGAGAACGTGTCTCGGCCGCCCTTCGGCGGTATTCCCCGGTATATACAGCTGTTTTAGCTACTCGGACTGCCCGCCCTTTTTGACGCGCTTGGACGGAGCGCTCAGAAAGCGACCCGTCAAATAGTTCGCCGGGCTGGAAATATCAATCCCCAGCAGGGTGTGCCCCAGCCACAAAAACGCCGCGAGCACCAGCAATGGAATCACGCACGAGGTCACGATCATCACGATGACGCCTTCGATAAGGTCGGTCACCTGCTGCACGATCTCGTCGGTCATCTGCTTGGAACCACTGGTTACCGACGTGACCAGGCTCGAGGCACCGTCGGCAAGCTGCTCAAGCACGTTCTTGGACTCTGTGGACTCGGTCTTTTTCTTGCTTGCTTTGGAGCTATCACTATTTGCCGTACCCGCAGCGTCGGCCGCCTTTTGCTCGGCCGCTTCGATGCTCACTCGATACGTTTCGTCGACCTTCTGCGACACCCAAACGCTTGCAGGCACCAACGCCATGCCAATTATGGCGACCACCAGCACGCGAGTCGCCACGCGGCGCAGGACGGCGCTCGTGCTCCAGCGCCCGTGAATGCCGAGCGACACCGCAAAGAGCACCAACGCAAACGGGATTAAGATGCCCAGGCCAACCGACCACAAAATCGTGAGCAAATATTTCTCTAGGTATAGCACGGCAAGCACGATACCAAGGTTGCCTGAAAGCTGTGCGAGCTGCTCGGCAACCGGCGTTCCCGTATCACCCGGCAGCGCGGTAATGCCCGCAGACAGCGCCACGCACGAGGTCGTGAGCGCCAGTACGTTACCTTTCTTTTGATCGATGACCTCGATGGTGGAGTCCCAAGTTTTGGTATCGGCAAAATGCGGACGAGCTACAAAGCCCGACAGCAGCGCCAGTACCACGAGCGCAACGATAAAGCCAATCTGCAGCTTTTTGTTTGCGCACACGACATCGGACAGGCTGGGCTGCAGCTCTGTTACCGTCATG
>JAXIZX010000356.1:0-7953 GCA_036303765.1 Collinsella sp.
GCCTCGCGCGACGATCGACCCGACGAGGGCGTTACGCGTATCGTCGTGGCCAAGAACCGTTCGGGCCCGATCGGCGACGTCGACCTGATGTTCCTGCCGGCATCCACCAAGTTCTATGAGCTTGATGGGGCACATGCCGAGGAGTAGGACAGGCGCCCGTTGCACGGGTATACTGGGAATGTTTTGTGCTTCTGCGTGCCGGCGTGGCGCGTAGACAGTCCATGAATGTAAGGAGTAAACATGCCGTCAACCGTTTTGGTCGGTGCCCAGTGGGGCGATGAGGGCAAGGGTAAGATTTGCGATCTGGTCGCCGGCGACTTCGATGCCGTCGTGCGCTACTCGGGCGGCAACAACGCCGGCCACACCATCGTCGTCAACGGCAAGAAGTACGGCCTGCACCAGGTGCCTTCCGGCATCATGTATTCCGACCACGTGTCGGTGATCGGTAACGGCTGCGTCGTCAACCCCAAGGTTGTCCTTGAGGAGATCGACATGTTCGAGGCCGACGGCATCACCACCAAGAACCTCAAGATTAGCGGAAACGCGCATGTCATCATGCCGTACCACATTGATCTGGATGGCGCCTTTGAGCAGAAGCTCGGCAAGAAGAACATCGGTACCACCAAGCGCGGCATCGGTCCGTGCTATCAGGACAAGATGGCCCGCATTGGCCTGCGCATGCAGGACATGCTGGACGAGGCACTGTTCCGCGACAAGCTGGAGACCGCTCTTGCCCGCGTGAACCCCGAGCTCGAGCTCATCTACAACCTGCCCACCTACACCGTGGACCAGATTTGCGACGAGTACCTGCCGATGGCCGAGCGCCTGCGTCCCTACATCACCGAGACGAGCCTGCTGCTCAACAACATGATCGATGAGGGCAAGGACCTGCTGTTTGAGGGCGCCCAGGCGACGCTGCTCGACATCGACCACGGCACCTATCCGTACGTGACGTCTTCCAACTGCACCGCCGGCGGCGCCATCACCGGCTCCGGCGTGGGCATGAAGAACGTCGACCGCGTGCTGGGCGTCATGAAGGCCTATATCACCCGCGTCGGTTCGGGCCCCATGCCCACCGAGCTTTCCTATGAGTCCGAGGCCGGTCACACGCTGACCGAGGAGGGCTATGAGTACGGCGTGACCACCGGTCGACGTCGTCGCTGCGGCTGGTTCGACGGCCCCATCGCCAACTACGCCTCGCGCGTCAACGGCCTCACCGATATCGCCCTGACCAAGCTCGACGTGCTTTCGGCCTTCGACACCATCAAGGTGTGCGTGGCCTACGACGTCGATGGCGAGCGCTACACCAGCGTGCCCGAGCATCAGGTGCGCTTTGAGCATGCCAAGCCCATCTACGAGGAACTCCCCGGCTGGAAGTGCGACATCACCGGTTGTCGCAGCTTTGATGAGCTGCCGCAAGAGGCTCAGGACTACGTGGCGTTTATCGAGGATCTGGCACACACCCGCGTGACGTTCATTGGCGTTGGCGCTGGTCGCGAGCAGATTATCAACCGATTCTGGAAGTAATCGGGACTATTTGGTTATTGCGATATACCCCTTTGCAGCCCGGACGGGCGGCCGAGGGGTATATTTGCTTGCAAAGGGCTCGCGCGGAGCGGGCCGTTCATCCATAGAGGAGGCACCCTTGAAGGCGGACACTCAAACCATCGACATCCTGTTGTTGGGCAGCGGCGGCCGTGAGCATGCTTTGGCAGCTAAGCTCGCAGCATCACCGCGCGCCGGCAAGCTCTACATCGCGCCGGGTAACGGCGGCACCGCGAGCTGCGGCGAGAACGTTGTTCTCGACGATTGCGATCCTGCGGCCGTGGCGGCGTTTGCCCAGAGCCACGGATGCGGACTCGTGGTAATTGGCCCCGAGGCTCCGCTCGTGGCGGGCGTGGCCGACGCCGTGCGCGCGGCGGGTATTCCCTGCTTTGGCCCGGGTGCCGAGGGCGCCCAGATGGAGGGCTCCAAGCTGTTCTCCAAGCAGCTCATGGAGCGTGCCGGCATTCCGACGGCCGCCTATGGCTCGTTCACCGACGAGGCTTCAGCTCTCGCCTACGTGCGCGAGCAGGGCGCCCCGCTGGTCGTGAAGGCAGACGGCCTGGCCGCAGGCAAGGGCGTTATCGTGGCGACTGAGCTCGAGCAGGCCGAGGAGGCCGTGCGCGAGTGCTTTGGCGGAGCCTTTGGTGATGCCGGCAACACCGTGGTCATTGAGGAGATGCTAACCGGCCCCGAGTGCTCGCTGCTGGCCTTTACCGACGGCAAGACCGTGCGTCCCATGGCCACCTCGCAGGATCACAAGCGTGCGCTCGAGGGCGACAAGGGCCCCAACACCGGTGGCATGGGCGTTTACAGCCCGGTGCCCATCGTGACCGACGAGGAGCACGCCACGATGGTGGCGGTCATGGAGCAGACCGTGGCCGAGCTTGCTGCCGAGGGCATCGACTACCGCGGCTGCCTGTACGGCGGCTTTATGCTCACCCCCGCCGGCCCCAAGGTGCTGGAGTTCAACGCCCGCTTTGGCGACCCCGAGACGCAGGTCGTGCTCCCGCGCCTCAAGAACGACCTGGTCGAGGTCATGCTGGCTTGTGCCAACTGTGAGCTCGATCAGATTGAACTCGACTGGCGTGACGAGTGGGCTGTGGCTGTTGTCCTGACGAGCGCGGGCTACCCCGGCAGCTACGAGAAGGGTAAAGTCATCACCGGCATCGCCGACGCCGAGGCCATGGAGAACGTGACCGTGTACCATGCCGGCACCGCCGTGGTGGACGGTCAGCTTGTGACCAACGGTGGCCGAGTGCTTGCCGTGACCGCGCTGGGCGACACGTTCGAGAACGCTCGCAACCTTGCCTACGAGGCCTGTGAAAAGATTGATTTTGAGGGCAAGACCTTGCGTCATGACATCGGTCTGCGCGCGCTGCGTGGCCGCGACGCCTGGGATGCCTAAAGTCCGAGAGGGATGAGACGGATGGACGAGAAGAACGAAGAGCTCGTGGACGCGCAAATCGTCGAAGAGAACAGCCGCATATATGGGCACGCCGAGGGCGAGCCTGGTGGCGAGGTCGCTGACGAGCCGGCGCTGGTGCTGGGCGACGACGACCCGCACGATGCCGAGCTGCACGAGAAGATTCTTTCGGAGGAGTGCGCCTGGAAGGGCAAGATCCTCGACGTCCACCGTCTTGAGGTTGAACTGCCCAACGGTCACCGCAGCGCCCGCGATATCGTTCGCCATCCGGGTGCGGCGGCCGTTGTGGCACTGACCGAGAGCGGCAAGATCGTACTTGTGCGTCAGTACCGCACCGCCATCGACCGCGTGACGGTCGAGATTCCCGCCGGCAAGCTCGATCCAGGCGAGGACCCGCTCGATTGCGCCAAGCGCGAGCTGCATGAGGAGACGGGCTTTAGGGCTGGTCGCATTCGCTTTTTGACGTCGATTGTCACGTCCTGTGGCTTCTGTGACGAGATCATTCACATCTACCTGGCCACCAAGCTCGAGTTCGATGCACCCAACCCCGATGATGACGAGTTTGTCAACGTGGACCTCGTGCCGCTGCACGAGCTAATCGACGCCGTGCTCGACGGCAAGATCGAAGACGCCAAGACCGTCGTAGGCGCCTTGGCCTGCGATAGCATCGCGCACCGCCTTGGGGGCACGGAGTTTTAACGAGTGGGGATAGCCCTGGGACAAGTACTACTGATTGCTTTGTTCCAGGGCCTTACGTTGCTGATATTTCTTTGAGGATCACATGCTGAAGAGGTTTCTTTCGTATTACGAGCCCCAGATGGGGCTTTTTGTTGCTGATACTGTTTGTGCTCTGGTGCTTGCCGCCATTGACCTGGCGTTTCCCATTATCCTGCGCAATTTGACCGGTGGGCTGTTTACTCAGGGTCAGGCTGCCATTATGCAGGCGCTCGGCATGATCGCGGTGGGCTTGGTGCTGATGTATGCCGTCCGCTGCGCCTGCCGCTACTTTGTGAGCTATTGGGGTCACGTGATGGGTGCGCGCATGGAGTCCAAAATGCGCGAGGACCTGTTCGACCAGTATGAGCGCTTTAGCTTTGCGTACTTCGACCGCAACAGTTCGGGCGACATGATGAGCCGCGTGGTCAACGATCTGTTCGATATCTGCGAGGCGGCGCATCACGTGCCCGAGTGGATCATCATCTGCGGCATCGAGATTATCGGCTCGTTTGTGATCCTCTTTACCATCGCCCCGGTGCTGGCACTTGCCATGGCTGTGGTGACGGCGGCGTTTGCGGTCATCATGTTTTGGCAGAACATGCGTATGCGCGAGGTCTTTAGCGACAACCGCAAAAAGATCAGTGGCATCAATGCGCAGCTGCAGGATTCGCTGGCGGGCATGCGCGTAGTCAAGAGCTTTGCCAACGAGGAGACCGAGCGTGCCAAGTTCCGCGCCTCCAACAATCGCTATCTTTCGTCCAAGGAGAACATGTATCACGCCATGGGCGTCTATACCGCGACGTATGGCCTGCTCTCTGGTGTGCTCTATGTGATCGTGGTGCTGCTGGGCGGCTGGCTGGTCGCCCAGGGACAGCTGCAGGCGGTCGATATGGCGACCTTTGCACTCTATATTTCGCTGTTCTGCACGCCGCTCGAGACACTCGTCAATTCGGCCGAAACGTATCAGAAGGCTATCGCCGGCTTTAAGCGTATGGACGAGGTGCTTTCGACCGCGCCGGATATCCAGGACAAGCCGGGCGCTACGGATCTGCAGGTGACTGCCGGCGCCGTGGAGTATCACGACGTGTGCTTTAACTACGAGGATGTTGAGCTGGGCGAGGGCGATGCCGACGAGCGTCCCGTTATCGACCATATGGACCTGTCCATCAAGCCCGGGCAGACCATCGCTTTGGTTGGCCCTTCGGGCGGTGGCAAGTCCACGACCTGTTCGCTGCTGCCGCGCTTTTATGACGTGGCTGCCGGATCCATTAGCATCGACGGCCAGGACGTGCGTGATGTGACGCAGCAGAGCCTGCGTCGCGCCATCGGCCTGGTGCAGCAGGATGTCTACCTGTTTGACGGTACGATTGGCGAGAACATCGCCTACGGCAAGCCGGGCGCTACGGCAGAAGAGATCGCCGAGGCCGCCCGTCGCGCCAACATCGATGCCTTTATCGAGTCGCTTCCGCAGGGCTACGACACCGTGGTGGGCGAGCGCGGCAGCCGTCTTTCGGGCGGACAGAAGCAGCGCGTTGCCATCGCGCGCGTGTTTCTCAAGAACCCCAAGATCCTGATTTTGGACGAGGCGACGAGTGCTTTGGATAACGAGAGCGAGGAGGCGGTGCAGGAGTCACTCGAAGAGCTGGCACGCGGCCGCACCACGATTATCATCGCCCACCGTCTTTCGACCATTAAGCATGCCGATGAGATTGCGACCGTTGAGCATGGTCGCGTTGTGGAGCGTGGCACGCACGAGGAGCTTCTCGCCCGTGGCGGCACCTATGCCCGTTACTATCGAATGCAGTTCGAAGGTGCGCGTGCGCACGAGCTCGACTGATTGATATGACAGGAAGATCATGGCTGATAAGAACCCTTTGACTCCGGAAGAAGTGACGGAGTTATTCTCCGAAATCGATGCATCCGGCGTCTTGGATCCTACGCTTGCCAAAAAGCGTACCGAGCGCATGCGCGAGAAAGAGGCCGCCGTCAAGCGCGGTGACAAAGCGGCGCTAGCGCAGCTGCGCAGCGAGGACCGCGCGAGCCAGGCAAAACATATCGACCCGCTGTCCGAGGACGATCCTTCGGGCTCGCAGGTGAGCCATACCATTACGAAGACCGCGATGGCCGTGGTCATCGGTATTTTGGTGCTGATCGTGGGCATGCAGATTGGCTACGGCGTGATGCGTCGTCTGAACACCGCCAGCCTGTCCGAGAGCGTTTCGGTCGATACCGTTTCGACCGCGCTGAAGGGCGGCCTTGAGTGGGGCAATGGCTTTACGCAGTTCCCGCTCGATTTTACCGTCGATGAAGCCGATGAACGCACGGGCACGGTCGAGGTGACGGTGTTGGACACATCGTCTGCCAACGAGCTCGAGCTGCTGTCCAACGGGCAGATTCAGGCCGCGGCGCTTGCGACCAACGCGTTGCTCAACGATAAGATCGACCGCGTGGTGTATAACGTTCACGCCTATATCGACGAGAATAGCAACATTCAGCACGATTCCTTCTTTGGCATGTTCCCCGCGCGCGGCCACCAGAGCGCCATTTTGACGTTCGTGTGGACCAAGAGCTCATCCAACGCCACGAGTATCGACTGGAAGATGCGCATCGTGAGTATGGATGACACCATCGCCGAGCGCATTCAGAAGCAGGTGAACTCGGTGTCGTCGTTGATTGAGAACCCGGTGGTGAGCCAGACCAAGATTGACGAGGAAAAGGCCGAACGTGACCTGGAGCATCGTCTGCATGGCCGCGAGATTTTCCGCGGCGGCAAGCCCGATCGCACACCGTCCAAACTGCTGGAGCAGGATAAGAAAAAGTAAGACGTCATCATCCCGCGTGAGCCACAAGCCCCGCGGGATGATTTTTAATCCTCGTCCTAGAAAAATCATTATGCATAGAAAGTCATAATTATCATTTCGTAAACATTTCGATGAAATTAACGCCATGAGGCATGCTTACGGTTACAATACCGCGAGGCCTAACTACACACCTTTAAGCCGGTCCTGTGAGACCGGGAAGGAGAACTATGGCGAACAACCATACCGCGGGCGCTGCCGCCCGCACCTTCGCGCCCAGCGAGCTTTGCCAGCGTATGCTGGCCAAAACCAGCAAGGGCACCTGTGGTCCCTGCATCCTGTATCTTGAGGATGGGACCATTTTTTATGGACGTGCATGCGGCGCCGAGGGCACCGCGACCGGCGAAGTCTGCTTCAACACCTCGCTCGAGGGCTACTTTGAGGTCATGACCGACCCGAGTTATGCCGGCCAAATCGTAACCATGACCTATCCGCAGATCGGCAATTACGGTATCGACGAGACCGACGTCCAGTCGGCCTTCCCCGGCGACGCCGTGCGCCCTGCGAGCGCTCCGGCTATGCGCGGCATGATCGTTCGCGACATGTGCGCCACGCCTTCTAACTGGCGCTCGGCCGTCAGCGTGCCGGAGTACCTGCGCGCTCACGGCATCGTCGCTATCGAGGGTGTCGACACCCGCGCCCTGGTGCGCCATCTGCGCGATAATGGTTCCAAGATGGGCATTATCTCGACCGAGATCTTCGACGTCGACGAGCTTGCCGAGCGTCTGGCCGCAGCGCCCACGCTGGTAGGCGAGAACCTGGTCAAGACCGTGAGCTGCCCTGAGCCCCACGCCTTTGCCGCCGTCGACCTGCCTGCCACGCATGACTTTGCACTTGCGGCTGCCGCTCCTGCCCGTCACAAGGTGGTCGCCTACGACTGCGGTGTGAAGCGCGGTATTCTGGAGGGGCTGGTCCGCGCCGGCTGCGACCTTACCGTCGTGCCGTGGGATACGCCCGCCCAGCAGGTGCTCGACATGAATCCCGACGGTCTCTTTTTGTCCAATGGCCCCGGCGACCCCGACGCCGTGGTGGAGACCTACGAGCAGGTGCAGCAGCTGATCGGCAAGGTGCCGGTCTTTGGTATTTGTCTTGGTCACCAGATGATCAGCCTGGCCTGCGGCGCCCAGATGGAAAAGCTTAAGTTCGGTCACCGCGGCGGCAACCAGCCGGTCATGAACCTGGTGAGCCGCCGCGTGGAGATCACCGCGCAAAACCACGGCTTTGGCCTGCTGTTCCCCAGTCTGGGCAAGCTTGTCCCCGAGCTTTCGGGCGGCGAGACCGAGCATGCGGCCGATGGAGATCTGCGCGCCTGGGTGCGCCGCGGAATCGCGCCGGTCGTGATGAACGAGCGCTTTGGTCGCATTCGCCTGACGCATGTGAACCTCAACGACGGCACCGCCGAGGGCATCC
>JAXIZX010000357.1:0-4804 GCA_036303765.1 Collinsella sp.
AGTGTCTTTCGTCAAATAAATCTGCGTGTCGTCACCAGTTAATCTGAACACCATCGGCGTTCAAAATGGACACCGTCACCGGCGGCCGGGTTGGTTCCGCTCTTTTCGTTTATTTCATCAGGGAGTGGCTGTTGCGGTATGACTCGCCACGGAACCTGACGATCCTTCCGTGGTGCACGATGCGGTCGATGACCGCGGCGGCCATGTCGCCGTCTCCGAACACCTCGCCCCACCGTCCGAACTCCAGGTTCGTGGTGAACACCACGCTCCGCTTCTCGTAGGAATCCGCGACGACCTGGAACAGGAGCCTGGCCCCGTCGATGTCGATCGGCAGGTAGCCCAGCTCGTCGATGACCAGCAGCCTGGCGCGGCCTATCGCGCGCAGTTCCGCGTCGAGCCGGTTCTCGTCCCTCGCCCGCCGCAAACGCATCACCAGCGACGACGCGGTGAAGAACCTCACCGGCATGCCCCTCTCGCACGCCAGCATGCCCGTGGCGATCGCCATGTGCGTCTTGCCGCATCCCACGTCGCCGTAGAGCACGAGGTCCTCGGCCCGGTCCACGAAACCGAGGTCCATGAGCTGCTCGCGCCCCCAGTCGGCGGGGAACGACGCCATGCCCCAGTCGTATCCGTCGAAGCCCTTGACGCACGGGAATCCCGCGTTCCTGATCAGCCTGGCGCGCCTGGATTCCGTCCGGCTGGCGTTCTCGGCCCTGAACAGGTCGGCCAGCACGCCGAGCTGGCCGGGCGTGGCGCCCGCGACCACGGAACGCAGCACGCTCCTGGTCAACGGCAGCCCGCATGCGAGCTCCATGACCTCGTCCGGGGTGGACTTGCTCACGGTCCGCCCGCCCCTGCGTCCGCCCGCCGCGGCGTCCGTCGACTCACTCATCGCCGTCCTCCCTCATGAACCTGCTGTACGTGTCGAGCCTGGCCCTCGATTCGGGACCGTCGCCCTGCGCGATCCGCCTGGCCGTCTGGTCGATCGCGGCCCTGTCGGGCCTTCTGCCCGCGGCGACGATCTCGACGACGGCCATGACGGCCGCACGGAAGCCACTCACCACGGCCGCGTGGCGGATGTCGTCGACCAGCAGGCCGCGTTCGCGCGGCTCCATCCGGTCGAGCAGCACGCGCGTCTCCTCCGGGAAGTCGGAGCGTATGGGACTCTCGCCCCACGAACGCGGCTTGCGTGCGATGATGGCGAGCAGCGACAGCGGGTCCATCGCGGTGTCGGGGCTGCGCCCCCACCTGCGCTCCAACGTGACGATCGGCTCGCCGTCCATGGAACGCAGCTCGACCCGCAGGGCCCGCACGCCGGCCATGAGACGCATGGAATGCCATTTCGGGCCCGCGAGGTAGCGGTTCGAGTCGATCGTGACCGTTCCGGTCCTGTCGGCCTTCACCCCGCGCCAGTCGCACGCGTCGAACATGGACGGCGGCAGCGGGAGCATGTGGTCGAGGTCCGTCTCGAACAGGTCCCGGATCGGCACGTCCTCGCGGTAGTGGACGCCGCGCGCGATCTCGTCGCAGCGTTCCAACCACGCGTCCGTGAGCCGGTCCCATCCCTCCGCGGACGGCGTCGGCACCATCAGGTTGCGGCGCAGGAAACCGACCGCGTTCTCCGTGCTTCCCTTCTCCCAGCCGGAATAGGGGTTGCAGAACCTCGTCTCGAAGCCGTAGTGCGCGCAGAACAGCGAGAACAGCCTCGTCTGGGTGACGGTCCCGTCGGCCCTGCGGTGGCCGACCCCGGTGGCGTTGTCGAACACTAGCACGCGGGGGACCATGCCGGCATGGGAGAACACCTTGTTCAGACCATGGCACACGCATTCCGCGGTCTCTCCCGGCAGCGCGGCCACGTATCTCATGTTCGAGTACGGGAACGAGACCACCAGGAAATGCACGGTCCGTTCCACGCCGGCGACCACGGCCAGGGCCTGGCCGAAATCGACCTGCGCGCTGCCCGGCGCCCATTCCAGCTCACTGAACCCCTCGGCCTCGCCGCGGTGGCGTTGGCGCCAGCGCTTGACCCATCGCTGCACCGACGAATAACTGCCCTCGAAGCCGCATTCCTCCACGAGCCGCTCGTGTACGCGCCGGGCGGTGTGCCGCTGTTTGCGTGGCATGCGCCGGTCGGCCTCGAGCCATTCGTCGGCCTTGCGCGCGTACTCGCCCGCGACCAGGGAACGGCTCGCAGTTCCCCCGGTCGGCGGAACGGGCGAATAATCGCGGGTCGCGTACTTGACCACGGTCGTCCGCGAAACGCCCAGTTCCCTAGCTATCTGCGTATGCGTCAGGCCTTTCGTCTCGAGCTGCCTGATACTCTGTTGAATACGCACCGGTGTCGTCATTCCTTTCCTCCCGAGGACCATGTGTTGGTTGTTAGCACTCGGGAATCTATCAGGAACCGTACGGCACCGGCGCTTTTCTTCCGCCGATGCCATTTCCGTCCGCCGTCCGTGTCCAATATGAACGCTTATGCCGTTCAGATTTGGTGGTGACGCCGTACACGTTTATTTGACCATAAACAGCTGCAGCAAATAGTGCTGCTCTGGCTTGGCTTGGTGGCGGTGCATTGGCTGCAGGTGGCGGTGGCATGTCAGTCGGAACCGCGTTCCTGGGCTTGGCTGGTCCGGTTGGATGGACCATCGCTGGCGTGGCGGGCGCTGCGGCAATTGGTTCTGGTATTTATGCGAATCATAAAAACAAAGAAACTGCTGACAAGCTTTTGCTTGAGCGCCAGAATGTGGAAGTATTAATTCGCAAATTCAATGTGAAGAATGCCGAAGTCGCGGCATTGACTGAGGCAACGCAAACTCAGATAGATGGTGTACAGCGTGCGAATGCTGCGGTGACAGGCGCCGATTACAGCCAGTTCTCCCACGAAGAGAAAATGCAGGCGGGATTACTGGTCAATATGACGCTCACCTTAGCGCAAATGATTAACAAGGAACTGGAACTCGATGACTGACAAGAATACTGCTGACAAGCACACCATCGATAACAATGTTGCTCAGGGCATTGCCGCGTATATTGATTATTTGAATCAGCTACGTGTGTCTACTCTGATGGACACATTGAGACAGATTCTTAATAATGAAACAGGTCAGCTGAAAGATCTCGCCGAGCGACAAGCTAATGCGCTAAGGAACCTTGATTTAGCGAATCAAAATGTCATGAACATTGTCAACAGTGGGCGTGGTGGTGAAAATGGTATGCATGGATTTATCGCTGAATTCGCGCAGACGGGAATCGCTAACGCCAGACGAGCATTTGAAGGGTTGGAAAAATCAACAATAACGCTTAATGATAATGGTCCTGCTGATTTGTTGATTAACGGCAAGCCAGTGCAGGTAAAGTTCTATGCGAACCTAATGAACGAGCTGAAGACATCTGCGGAATACCGTTCTATGGATATGATGTTTTCAAAGGACCACATGGACATTTTTCGTGCGGTCATGCATGGCGATAAAGAAGTCTTTCTCAACGGACAACCGCTAACCAGTAACCAAGTGCAGAAAATTAAGCAGATTATCGAAGAGGAAAGTAACATCCGGGGACTGTCCTGGGACAAATGGATGCAATCATCGGTATTGAAATATGATCAGGTCCAAAGAGAAGCGATTGACCGGACTTTTACTGAAGAAACCGACAATATTAAACGGCAGACATCCGAGCAAAAGAGCGAAATCTCCAATAAGGCCAATACGGATAAGGCTGCTGCATATCACAAAGCTCAGCCGAATCTAGGCGAGGCTAACAAAGCTGCCGGAGTGGGTGCTGCTATCCAAGGTGGATTGAACTTCGGCATTTTCGTGTATCAAAAGCACGAAGAAGGCAAGGAAATATGGCAGTTTACCGCTGAGGATTGGAAGGAAGGAGGCGTCAAGACAGCAGAGGGTGCCTTCAAAGGCGGGTTTTCGGGCTATGCAATTTATGGATTGACCAATGTCTGTCATCTTTCGGCTCCGAGCGCAGGGGCGATAGCGTCCGGAACTTTTGGACTCATAGATGCTGTCATGAAATTCCGTTCCGGAGAGATTGATGATGACGGTTTCTTGAGCTTGGTAACTATCAATGCCCTTGATGCTACCGGCGCGGCGGTAGGAGCGGCGATTGGTCAGACGCTTATTCCTGTTCCCGTTGTGGGCGCGCTTATCGGGTCAATTGTCGCTTCGAATGTGCTTGGTCTTGGCAAGAACATATTGAGTGCAAGAGAGCGGGCAATCATCGCTGAATATCAGCGCAAAGCGGACTTGTTCGTCGCGAATCTCGACGTGCAATACGCGCAAATATTGGAAACTCTTCTCGATAAATACCGGAAACTAGGGGAGCTGCAGACTTATGCATTCAATCTTGATTTAAATATACAGCTACGTTTCGCCGCATCTGTTGATTTGGCAAGATTCATTGGTGTCTCTGAAACCGAGATATTGCACAATGAAGCAGAGATTGACGACTTCTTCCTGTAAGGGGAGATGTTGCCGTAATTGCTGTACCAACGACTAGACGTTGGTACAGCAACAATCTTTGGTTTTGTAGGTATGTGATTTCGAGTAATTCACAAACTGTAGATCTGTGCGCCGAACGGCCAGAGCGCAAGCTTGGCCATTTTGAACGACTGGATGCCGAACGGAATGCCAATGATGGTGATGCAGTTGAGCACGCCTGCACCCAGATAGCCGAGTGCCATCCACCAGCCGACCAGCACCACCCACAGGATGTTGGCCAAGGCAGAGCCGACTCCGCCGCCGTATTGCACGGTTTTGCCAAACGGCGTCAGGGTGAGTCCCGCCATCTTGAACGC
>JAXIZX010000358.1:0-18402 GCA_036303765.1 Collinsella sp.
ACGCTTGGCCTTGTTGACACGCCACAGCGAGGTGAGCGCCGTCCAAGGGCGGGAGCGGTCGAAGCCCGTGACCGTAATGGGCACAAAATCAAACCCAGCCTCGGGGACCAGACGACCCTCGAGCTTGCGCGACTGGCCCACGAACGCAACGTGGTGGCCACGGTCACGCAGCTCTTCGGCCAAGGCGAGCGCGGGGTTGATGTGCCCGGCCGTGCCGCCGGCTGCAATAGCAACGGTCATTTTATCGGTCATGGTAGTCCCTTCGTACACGCGGTCCCTGGTCGTCGGTACGCAGACGCGCCGACGGGTCCGAGTTCAAATCGATTCGATTATATCCGCCGCCCGCGTTGCGAGGGCTGGGGCGCTGAGGACGACCTTGCGGCGCCGTTCGCTGACGCGGGCGGGCTGCCGGCTCGGTCGCAGAGCCATCCAGGACGGTAAAACCGTTACGCGAAGATCGCTCGCCGCGCACGTGGGGCACGCCGGCGGTACTCTCATCCATAACGGCAAAGCTCTCGCGGCGGCGGTCATACTCATCGCGGCGGGCGCTCTCGTACGAAACGCGCAGGATCAACCCGGCAAGCATGAGCGACACAATAATCGACGAACCGCCGTAGCTAATAAACGGCAACGGTTTGCCCGTCATGGGAAACACGTTGAGGATGCCCAGCGCGTTAATCAAAAACTGCACTGCGAGAATGACCGCGGAGCCAGACGCCATAAGCGCGCCCCGGCGATCGGTCGCCTGCTCGGCAATGCGAAACGCCGAGTAGATCAGCATCGCAAACACCAAGAAGAACAGCACGGTTCCGACAAAACCGACTTCCTCGCCAATGATGGCCAGGATGTAGTCATTGTGCGCCTCGGGCAGATACGAGTACTTCATGGTTGAGTTGCCGATGCCACGGCCGAACAGACCGCCCGAGGCAAAGGCCATAATGGCAAGCGTGGCCTGATAGCCGTCACCATACTCGTCGGCCCAAGGGTTCAAGGCAACCTGAATACGCACCATACGGTACGGCTCTGCGACAAGCGCAATCACGATCACGAGAATGCCGAAGATTAGCACGCCGATGATAAATCTGGGGTCGAGACCCGCAAACAACGCCATGCACATGAGGGTCAACAGGATGATCAGGACAGTACCGAAATCGGGCTGGATAAAGATCAGAAAGAGCGAAATGCCCAGGTAGATGCCCATCTTGCGAAGGAATTCGTTGATGTTGCCACCGGGCGAAAAGAAGCGATCAAGCATGATGGCCGAATACGCAATGGCAAATGGCTTTAAAAACTCGGAAGGCTGGAACTGAATACCGGCGATGTTAAGCCAGCGCGTGGCGCCACGGCTGCCGCTGCCCACCAAGAACACCAGAAACAGTAGCCCTATCATGCCTATGAGGAAGATCCTGAGCACATCCTCCCCAAACCAGCTGTCCGGCAAAACGCGCACGATGGCAATCAGCGCCAGAACACCGACCACGGCAAACGCGGCCTGTCGACCCAGAAAAAACGTCGCCGAGCCATTCTCGTGCAGCGCCTCGACCGAAGACGCCGAGTACACCATCAGCAGGCCAAAGCATACCAAGGTAAACAAGCAGGCCATGAATATCAAACGGGGGCGCATGATACGGGCGGGAACGCCGGCAATATAGCGTTCGCTAAACGACTGCCCGCCGCGACCGGAACGCGGTGTGCTGCGCCGCGAGGAAGCACGGTCCGAGTCGGGCCTCCTCATACCTTGTCGGGGGCTCTCCTCTCTCACCGGCAACCCCTATTCCATTTGCGATTTCGCCGCAGCGGCAAGCTGGGCCACATAGTCCTTAAACACGCGGCCGCGCTCCTCATAGCCCGAGAACTCATCGAACGAAGAGCAGGCAGGAGAAAGTAAGATCACGTCGCCACGGCTCGACAGCGAACGGGCGACGTCCACGGCATCGCGCAGGTCATCCGCCTGGGCGATATCCACATCGCCGTCGACATCGGCCTCGTCCATAGCGGCGGTGAAACGCTCGCGCGCATCGCCAAAGCAGACGACCGAGCGTACGTTATCCATAACAACGCGCGCGAAGTCCGTGAGCGGCGTGCCCTTATCGTGGCCGCCGAGCAGCAAGATCACGTCGTCATCGGGAAATGCCGTCAGTGCCTTCTCGACCGCATCGGTGTTGGTCGCCTTGGAATCGTTGACGTAGCGCACGCCGTCAATCTCGCCACACGGCTCCACGCGGTGCTCGAGCGGCTGGAACGAGGCAAGACCGCGGCAGACACCATCGACATCGGCACCGACCGCCAAGGCAGCCGTGGCGGCGCACAGGGCATTGATAACATTGTGATGGCCCGAGATCTTGAGCTCGGATGTAGCGATGAGCGGGGTCTCGACGCCCTTCAGGCGCACGACCATCTTGCCGTCGCGCACAAAGGCGGCATCCTCGCCCTCAGGCTCGTCAAAGGCAACCTTGCAGATGCGACGACCCGGCGTGTAGATGTACTCATCGAACTCGTGAATGCCGGCGTCTTCGACGTCGACAACCGCCAGATCGTCATCGACCATATTGTCAAACAGTTTGATCTTGGCAAGCGCGTAGTTCTTATGGCTCTTATGCCAGCCCAAGTGGTCGGGAGTGATGTTGAGCAGCACCGCCACGCGGGGGTGGAGCTCGGTTGTCGTAGCAATCTGATAGCTCGAGAGCTCAGCCACAAACCACTCGTTGTGGGCTCGGCCGTCAATCTCGTTGACCGGCGGCTCGCCGATGTTGCCGACAGCAACGCTGGCCTCGCCGGCAGCCTTGAGCAGATAATCAGTCAGCGACGTGGTGGTCGTCTTGCCGTTGGTGCCCGTGATGGCAATCCAGTTATCGGGCGACAGGCGATAGGCAAACTCGGGCTCACCCATAATCTGGGCGGCATGCTCGCGCCCGGCCTTAAAGAAGCCCGAGAACTCCGAGATGCCCGGGCACGTCACGCATACGTCATAGGCGCCCTCGACCTGTTCGGTCCCATAGACAAACGACGCACCAGCAGCCTCGAGCGCACGCGTGGCGTCATTGGGTTCAGAGGTGCCACCGCCATACACGGTAACGGCACTTACGCGCTCGGGATGTGCCAGCGCCCAGCGGGCGACATCGAGACCGGATTTGCCCTGACCCAAAACGAGCAGGCTAAAGACATCAGCAAGAGGCATGAAAGACCACTATCCCAACTGGAAGAACAGGGCAAGGCCAACGGCACCAAAGGCAGCAGCGATAATCCAAAAACGGATGACGACCTTGGTCTCGGCCCAGCCCTTCTTTTCGAAATGATGATGGATGGGCGCCATAAGGAAGACGCGCTTGTGCGTAAAGTGGAAGTAGACAACCTGAATCATGACCGACAGGGTCTCAACGATAAACAGGCCGCCGATGATGAGGGAGACGACCTCGGTGTTGGTCATGATGGACGTGCAGGCAAACGCGGCGCCTAGGGCAAGCGAGCCGGTATCGCCCATAAAGATGCTCGCCGGATAGCAGTTGAACCACAGAAAGCCCAAGCAGGCACCGGCACACGCGGTGCAGAAGATGGACAGGTTCACGTCTCCGTGCAAAAACGCCATGGCAGCCATGGCGAGCATGGCAATCATGGAGGTGCCGCCAGCAAGACCGTCAAGGCCATCGGTCAGGTTCACGGCATTAGAAAGACCGGCGATCATCAGCCAGCAAAAGACAATGTAGAGCCACGGGAACGAAAGGCCGCAGATGGTGGTCGAAAGCACGCCAAGGTCAATCGTCAGGCCGCCGGGAAAACGAATCTCGGGGGCGACGCCGCACCAGTTAACGGCAAGTACCGTAAAGGTGACACAGATAATGGTTAGGCCGATCATCTTGGCATGAGGCGTCAGACCGAGCGAGCGCCCATGCGTAACGGAGGTCAGGTCGTCGATCAGGCCCAGCACGCCTGTCGCCAGCGTGGCGAGCAGCACGAGCACGAGCTCGGTGGTGAGCTTGCCCATCAGCAGGCAGGTCAGCGAAATCGCGACGAGAATGACAACGCCACCCATGGTGGGCGTTCCCTGCTTAACCAAATGACGCTTGGGGCCGTCGGCACGAACCTGCTGGCCGATACCCTCGACCTTAAGTAGCTTGATCCACCACGGCATGAGCAGCAGCGCAATGGCAGCGGCGATGCCAAGCCCCAAAAAAGCCTGATACGTTGGATACGAGGGATTGCCGAACATGGGCTAGCACACACCTTCCACAAAGCGGTCGAGCTCAACAAAGCGGGAACCCTTGACCAGTACAACATCATGTTTTTCAAGCGCGCCGCCCATGCGGTCGAGCACCTGCTGATAATCGGAGAACACCTGGATGCGGTCCTCGTCCATACCCATCATGCGCGCGGCATCGGCCATAAGCTGGGCCAGCTCACCACCCACGCACGCCAGCATGTCGAGCTTCTTGGCGGCGGCATAGGCGCCCACGAGCTCATGCATGCGAGGAGCCTCATCGCCCATCTCGCCCATCTCGCCCAGGATCGCCATACGAGACCCCGTGCACGAAAGCGAGCACAGTAGATCGAGACCAGCAGCCATGGATTCGGCGCTGGCGTTATAGGAATCGTCGATGACGCGGGCACCGCTCTTGGCGCGCTTGATCTCCTGGCGGTGCCCGGTGATCGTGAGGCCCCTAAAGGCAGCATCGATCTGCTCGGGCGTCACGCCCAGGCGATAGGCAACCGCAGCGGCCTTAACGGCATTTGGAACGGACTGCACGCCGGGGATGGCAAGCATGGTATCGATCGTCTCACCCTGGCCAAAATCGAGCGTAAAGACCGGACGGCCCTCGTCATCAACACGAATGTCGCGGGCACGGACCTCATCGTCGTCCGAGACGCCGGCCAGCATCACGTCGATACCAGCAGGCTGGGCGAACGTATCGCGAATGAACGGCGTAAAGTCGTCCTCGCCGCCCAAAACCAGCAGCGGCAAGAAGTCGCCGGCGGCGCACATGCCCTGGACAATCTCGGCCTTAGCGCGGGCGATGTTCTCGCGGCTGCCCAAAATGCCGATGTGAGAGGTACCAATCTTGCTCACGATGGCAAGGTTGGGATTGGCGGACTGGGACAGGCGCTCAATCTCGTGGAAATGGTTCATGCCCATCTCGAGCACCAGGACCTCGGTATCGGCCGGAGCGGAAAGCACCGTGAGCGGCATGCCGATCAGGTTATTGAAATTGCCCTTGGTGGCCCAGACACGATAGCGCTTGGCGAGCACAGCGGCGAGCACGTCCTTGGTCGTCGTCTTGCCGATGGAACCGGTAATGCCAACGACCAGGCAGCCAAGCTCCAAGCGATACGCGTGCGCCAAACGCAGCAGAAACTCCTCGGGATCATCGGTCAGCAGGATGGCGCATCCTTTGTCCTGCGCCAGCGAGACCAGCTCGGCCTCGGGCTCACGCGTCATCACGACGGCGCCGGCACCCGACTGGACGGCACGGGAAGCAAAATCATTGCCGTCGACGTTTTCACCGGGAAAGGCGACGAAAATCGTCCCTTCCTCGACCTGGCGCGAGTCGATAACGCACCCGCGGCATACCCGATCGGCTTCTCCCGTCACGGTTCGGGCCCCTGTTGCGGCCGCGAGGTTGTTGACGGCGATCTCTATCATTGCAGCTCCCCTGTAAACCTAATAATGCTATCGGCGTATTGTATCCCAGCGCCGCGCATGCGTGGTGCAGGGCATGTGAACACCCCTCATATGGGACAACAAACCACGCCCCCAAGATTGTAACCCCCTACCTCGTGCGCGGGATACCCAGCACGTCGAGCGCGTTGGCCATAATGGACTGGAACGGCACCGCAGCGGCATCTGAGCCGCTCGGCGTTCCGTCGAGCGTGATATAGCACAGCACCTTGGGCGATTGTGCCGGTGCAAAGCCCATAAAGGACGACATGTAGTTCTCCTTGAGGTAGCCGCCGTTCTCGTCGGCACGTTCGGCCGTACCGGTCTTACCCGCCACGTCATAGCCGTCAACCGCGCCGCCAACGCCCGTTCCCTCGGACACGACCGTCTGCATGCACGATGTCACCTGGGATGCAGCATCCTCAGAAATCGCGCGCTCGCCTTCGCCCCAGTCCTTCTCGTCGCCTTTGCTGGACTTATAGAAGTGCGGTGTCATCATCACGCCGCCGTTGGCGATGCCGCCCACGGCACGTGCGATCTCAATCGGCGAGACGGACAGCGCCTGTCCAAAGCTCATCGAGCCCAGCGTGGCGCCGTCATACTGGTCACGCTCCTTGACGATACCCAGGCTCTCGCCCGGAAAATCTACACCAGAGCTGTGACCGATGCCCCACTTGTCCACATAGGCGGCAAAGTCGTCGGCACCGATCTTGCGCCCCACCAGGACAAAGCCCACGTTGGACGAACGGCGCATCATCTCGCGCACATCCATGGTCATGGCGTAGTCGCGCTTGTCGGCATCGGTGACGGTATCGTCGCCCACCTTGATGCTCGCCGGCACCTCAAACGACGTACTCGATCGCACGACACCCAAGTCGAAGCCGGCGCCCGCCACGAGCGTCTTAAAGACCGAGCCGGGCTCGTAGGCGTCGGTGACCAGGCGCAAGTTCATATCCTCGGTTTTGGCGTTTTCCAGATCGGTCTGGTCGTAGGTCGGGTACGAGCAGGCGGCGAGAATTTCACCAGTCGTGGGGTCGGTGACCAAAGCCGAGCCGTTCTTGGCCTTTGTCTTCTCGACAGCCTCTGCCAGGGCATCCTCGGCCGCTCGCTGGATATTGACGTCGAGCGTCGTCACGATATCAACGCCGTCGACCGCAGCCACCTTTTTATAGGCACCGCCCGCGATATAGCTGCCGTCCCTCGCGCGCTCGCGCACGAGGGTACCATTCGTGCCGGTCAGAAGCTTGTTGTATTGCTTTTCGAGACCCGTCAAGCCGTCGTTGTCTACATTCACTACACCCAGCACCTGCGATGCCAGATTGCCGTATGGATATACGCGCTTCATGGCCTGCTCAAAAAGCACGCCGGGCAGGTTCTTCTTCTCCAGCGCCGCAGCATCGTCTTCGTCCACCTGGCGCTTAATATACACCCAGGTGCCATCGGACTCGACGAGCTTGCGGCAGGTCTTTTTATCGATTCCAGTTGCCTTGACCAGCGCCGACACCGTCTTGTCAACATCCTCGACAAGCTGCGGGTTCACGGCGATGTTGCGACATTCGACCGACGACGCCAGCACGTTACCGTTGCGGTCGTAGATGGTGCCGCGTTTGGCATAGAGGGTCTGTGCAAGCAGGCGGCGCGCATCGGCACGCTCGCGCAGTTTATCGGCTTCGACAATTTGATAGTCGGCAAGGCGAAAGACGCCCAAGCCCAAACCAAGCCCGATGAAGCCCATGATGGCTTTGCGGCGAGGCAGAGGCGTGCCTGTGAGCCATTCGGTCGACGAACTCTTGCGCGACCTGGTGTTATGCATTTGAGGGCCGTCCGAGCCGCGAAGTCGCGACGCCGGGTCGTTGCCACGGGACTGCCCGGCGTTGTAAGATTGCCGACCCGTTCCTTGATAACCAGAACGTCCCCGCGACGAGGGACGTCCAGAACCGCGGCCCCCATCGGAACCGCGGCGATAGTCATTTGTCATACTCAGCTACCGTCTTGCTACTGAGCGGTCGCGGTCGCGTTGGCGCCCGCGGCTGCATCCTGCGAAAAGTCAAGTGTAACGCTCTCGCTGGGCTCCACCATGCCATAAGCGCCCGCAAGGTCGCGAATGCGCGTGTCGGCGCCATAGACCGAATGCATGACCTCCAGGTCGGAGCTCTCATCGGTCGCCTTTTCGAGCGTGTTGGTAAGCTCGGCGTTGCTGTTGAGCACCTGGGCCGTAACGCCGGCGAGTGCCACGCGGGCGACGCCGATCGTCATGAAGATAGCCGCAATGATGCAAAACGTTTTAAGAACGCTCATGAAAACCGGGCTTACCGCCTGGTTTGCCTGACGGCCCGCGCCCGTGTAGACATCAAAGCGCGGCGTGCGCTGCTCACGGGGAGCAACGGGGGCCTGCGGCGTCTCACGATAGGCGGGCATGGCGTTCATATCATAGGCAAGTGCTGCGCTTGAAGTGTTGTAGCCCATGATATGCCGCCTCCCATCCCGAGTACGTTGGTAGTGTGTTTAAGCTTCGTTTATGGTGCGAGCGGGAGGTCCAATATCGCGCGGTCGCGCCTACAGACGCTGCGCCACGCGGATTTTGGCTGATCTCGCCCGAGGGTTGCGCTCAACCTCATCAGGCTGGGCAACCAAGGGTTTGCGGGTGATGACCTTGAGTATCGGCACGTTGCCGCACACGCACACCGGAATCTCCGGCGGACACGTGCACCCCTGGCTCATCTCCTTAAAGTGGTTCTTTACGATACGGTCCTCGAGCGAGTGATACGAGATGACGCAGATACGTCCGCCCGGGTTGAGCCACCTGGTGGCGGCATCAAGCCCTCGTTCGAGCACATCGAGCTCGTGATTGACCTCGATGCGAATGGCCTGGAAACTTTTCTTGGCCGGGTGTCCACCATGCCGACGAGCGGCAGCCGGGATACCCGCCTTGATGATCTCGACAAATTGGCCGGTGGTTTCGATCGGTTCTTGCTCGCGGCGGCGCACGATCTCGCGCGCGATCTGCGAGGCGAACTTCTCTTCGCCGTAGACGCGTAGAATCCGGGCGAGGTCGTGTTCGTTATAGGTGTTGATGACCTCAGCTGCGTTTAAGGTGTTATTACCCGGATCCATCCGCATGTCCAATGGGGCGTCCTCGTTATACGAAAAGCCCCTGCCAGGGATATCGAGTTGCGGCGACGAAACGCCCAAATCGAACAGGAAGCCATCGACCCCGGGCACCTCGGCCGAGCAAAGCAGCTCGTCCAAGTCGCCGAAGTTGCCCTTCAGCAGCTGGTGCGGAACGCCGGGAACCTCGCGGTCCAGACGGGCGCCAGCGGCCTCGAGGGCCATGTCGTCCTGATCGACGCCGAGCAAAAGGCCCGTCTCCCCCACCTGCGCGGCCATCTTTACCGAATGGCCGGCACCGCCAAGGGTGCAATCGCAGACAACGGAGCCGCTCTTTAGCCGCAGCGACTCAAGCACTTCGCCGAGCATGACAGGTTCATGCCGATATTCTTGTGTCAAGATCCCACGCTCCATCCGTTACCCGTGCCTTGCCCTTACGAGAAGAAGAGGTCCAGCAGGGCCTCGTCATCATCGTCCTCATCGGCCGCGGCGCGATCCCAAACCTCAAGGTGGTCGTAGTTGCCCACAACCGTGACCTCGCGGTCGAGGTTCGCCTGCTTGCGGAGAGACTCAGAAAGACCGATACGACCCGCGCTGTCCACATCCATCGACGTGGTGCGCTTGTTGATCGCCCTCATGAGCTTCTGGTCGTTGATGTCACGCGGGTTAAAACCCTCGTGGCCCTCACGACCCGCGAAGAGTCCTTCGACCCACTTATCGAAGGCCTCGGCAGAGAACACGTACAGAGCATCGACATCCAGGGCTTTGAACACGCGAACGTGCTCTCCAAGCTCCTCGCGAAGGGGTGCAGGCAGGGATAGACGACCTTTTGCATCGAGATTGCGCTCGTATGCACCCGTCATTCCCATGTGCGCCCTCCCCTCGGTTACTCAGATGGCACGTACGCGGGGAACCACCCCGCCTGTCGACGTCATCAATAATATGGGGAACCGCCCCATTTTTCAACACCTTTCCCCACCTCTTCCCCCACCCCGCCCCACCACTCCACCCCCAATATGTTGTAAAACACCCCCGAGCATATGTTCGAAAACACAATATGTTGTGTTTGCAGCAAAGGCGGGATGCCACCTGTAGAACCACGCCCGCGAACCTCAACCTTCAAGTTGACCTTGAGGCGATTTTTACGTCCCTTTACACGCCGTTCACATCGCCCCCAAACTCCCCCACCCAAGGCACGTGCGGCCCACCACCGCGACGACAAGTGGCGAAAAATGGGACGGGCCCCAGATTGCCCATGCGCGCGCAAAAGCACGCAGCGGCAATCTGGGGCCCGTCCCCAAATACCTATAGATATGCAGGCCAGCGATGTGTTAACGATGTGCCAGCGGGTGCGCCGCCAGATAGACCTCGGTCAGTTGCGTACGATCGACATGCGTGTAGACCTGCGTGGTCGATATATCGGCATGTCCCAAGATCTCCTGTAGCACACGGAGGTCTGCGCCGCCCGCAAGCATATGGGTGGCAAAGGAGTGGCGCAGCGTATGGGGATGGAGTCCCACCAGCCCTACCTGGCGCCCGTAGCGCTCACAGATGGCATGGATGCCCTGGCGCGACAGACGGCGGCCGTTCTTATTTAAAAAGACCGCCGAGGTCTCGGTTCCGCGGGCATGGGCCGCCAAGCGAGAACGTCCCTCAGTTACATAGAGCGTCAGAGCTCGCGCCGCGCTTCCCACCAGTGGGGACAGGCGTTCCTTTGAGCCCTTACCGCGAACGAGCACAAAACCATCGTCGATATGGATATCGCCCACATCGAGTCCCACCAACTCGCTCACACGCAAACCGCATCCATAGAGCACTTCCAAGATGGCATGGTCACGCAAGCCCATCTCGCCCTCGGGGAAATCTTGATCGAGCAGCGCCGAGACATCCTCCACCGATAGATACTCCGGCAAACGCTCAGCCTTTTTAGGCAGGCGCAACGCCGCCGTTGGATTTTGGGCCACAGCCCCATCGCGCACCAAAAAGGCATGCAGGCCCTTCACGGCCGCAAGCGCACGCTCCACCGAGGCATCCGAATAGCCCCCATCGCGACGGTCGGCGACAAAGCCCTCCACGACCTGACGGGTCACCTCTTCAAAAGACACAATACCCGCCCGCTCCAGATAGGCGCAGTACGTCGTCAGGTCACGACGATAGGCCGCAATCGTGTTGCGCGCCAAACCCCGCTCGACCGCGAGGTAATCGAGATACTCCCCCGCCGCCACGGCGAGCGACGAGGGAGTAGCTTCGGTATGTTCCTTATTCGCCGGCACCCTTAGTCCGTAGCGAGGTTCATGGGCGTCACCTGCAGGCGATCGACACCCTCGTGCTGACCGATCGAGGCACGCACGAACTCTCGGAACAGCGGCTGCGGGTTGGTCGGGCGGCTCTTGAACTCGGGGTGAGCCTGGGTTGCCACATACCACGGATGCACGTCGCGCGGCAGCTCGACCATCTCGACCAGGCGCTCGTCGGGCGACAGACCCGAGATAACCAAGCCGGCGTCCTCGAGCTGGTCACGGAAAGCGTTGTTGAACTCAAAGCGGTGACGGTGACGCTCGTAGACGAGTTCCTCGCCATATGCCTCACGAGCAAGGGTATCGGCGGCGAGCTTGCACGGATAGGCGCCCAGGCGCATGGTGCCGCCCTTCTCGGTCACGTCCTCCTGCGAGCTCATCAGATCGATGACGCTATACGGACCGTCCGGATCAAACTCGGAGGAGCTGGCACCGGCAAGGCCAACGACATTGCGGGCGAACTCGCACACGGCGACCTGCATACCCAGGCAAATGCCCAGATACGGAATCTTGTGCTCACGGGCAAACTCGGCCGCGAGAATCTTGCCCTCCAGGGCGCGCTTGCCAAAGCCGCCGGGGACCAGAATGCCCGAGGCGTCGCCCAGAACCTCGGAGACATTCTGCTCGTCAAGGCTCTCGCCGTCGACCAGCTGGACGTCCACATGGCGATCGTAGAAGACGCCCGCATGGTGCAGGGCCTCGATAACCGACAGGTACGCATCAGGCAGCTGCGTGTACTTACCCACGACGGCGATCTTCACCTTGTCGGCGTGATGGTTGGCGTGATTCTGTTTGCGCAGGAACTCGTTCCACTCGCTCATGTCGCGCTCACGCGGATCCAGACCCAGGCGCTCGCAAATGCGCAGGTCAAAGTCCTGCTCGGCAAGCAGCTGCGGAACATCGTAAATGCTCGCGCAGTCCTCGTT
The DNA here is from genome assembly GCA_036303765.1 of Collinsella sp. Lineage (GTDB taxonomy): Bacteria > Actinomycetota > Coriobacteriia > Coriobacteriales > Coriobacteriaceae > Collinsella. The sequence continues at coordinate 11,982 of JAXIZX010000358.1, forward strand.
GGTAAAGACGCAATCGGTGTCGACGTCGCAGAAGCTTGCGATCTTTCCGCGGATAGCGTCATCGATATGGTGGTCGGAGCGCAGCACGATGATATCGGGCTGGATGCCAAAGCTGCGGAGCTCCTTGACGGAATGCTGCGTGGGCTTGGTCTTGACCTCGTGGGCGGCGGCGATATAGGGAACGAGCGACACGTGAATGTAGCAGACGTTCTCGGGGCCGGCCTCCTTGCGGTACTGGCGGATGGCCTCGACAAACGGCTGCGACTCGATGTCGCCGATCGTGCCGCCCAGCTCGGTGATGACTACATCGGAGCCGGTCTGCTCTTCAATGCGGCGGAACTTGTCCTTAATGGCATTGGTGACGTGAGGAATCACCTGCACGGTACCGCCCAAAAAGTCGCCGCGACGCTCGCGGGCGATCAAGCTCTTATAGATGGCGCCGGTCGTAAAGTTGGAATCGCGGGTCAGGTTCTCATCAATAAAGCGCTCGTAATGGCCCAGGTCCAGGTCGGACTCGTAACCATCCTCGGTAACGAAGACCTCACCATGCTGGAAGGGGCTCATGGTACCGGGGTCGACGTTCAGATACGGGTCGGCCTTCTGCATCGTTACTTTGTAGCCACGCGACTTGAGCAGACGGCCCAGCGAGGCCGCGGTAATACCCTTGCCCAGGGACGAAACCACGCCACCGGTTACGAACACATGCTTGGTCATATTGAGTTACCTGCGCTTCCCGTAGAAGTTGTTTATCCACATCTTACGGGTCTTCATTGTAATACTCGCGCCGCGGACCGTTCGCAATTTTTCTTGCGTGCGATTGCATTTCTCAATCTTGAAACAAAACGCCGCCCGGTTTCCCAGGCGGCGTCGCTATGGCAAGGGTTACATGCTGCTATCGATCAGCAACCTCGTCCTCAAGCATTTCTTGAACGAGCATGCCGGTACGGACGCCCTCAAGATACCACTCGCCACGTTCGGTGAGGCAAATGCCATTTGCAAGCTGACCGCCGTCGTCGCTATAACGCGAGACGACATCAATCATGCCTTCGGAATCCAAGCGATCGATTGCGGCGCGGGCACGATACGGCGAAACCCCCACGCGCTCGGCAAGCGTTTTGCGCGAGAAACTATACGGCCCGCCATTGTCTTTGGTTTGCTGGTCGATCTCCATCAACACCAGCACCTCGACACGCTTCATATCGTTGACACTCGCACGACCCTTGCCCGCCATAGCAGCCTCCTCAAACCGAGCACGAGCATCTAACGCGCCGTGCGCGACCGACACACCTCACGATGGCAGGTAATATCCATCATGCGGCATCCCGCTAAGGATGAAACAGTTACGGTTATTGTATACCGCTCAAATTGTCTCTAGGCAGGTAAACAGCTATTTTTCGCCGAAATAGGCGCTTTATTGATCAAAAAGCCGTACCGGGCGCTAACCCGATACGGCCAAAATGCAATGCAATTACCGCGGTGCTTCAAACTTAGCGATGGAAGAAACCGCGGCGCTCAAACTTGGGCTCGCAGCACACGTTGATACCTAGTTTGCGCAGTACCGTCTCGTCCGTCGGCGAGATAATCACGCTAAAGAAGGCATCGCAGCCGCGCAGCTGCTCCAGGCCCGAAAGGACGCGAGCGGCCGTCTCACTCGTGGCCGAGGTGATCGACAGCGCCATAAGCGTCTCGTCGGTGTGGAGGCGCGGGTTTTTGCTGCCCAGGAAATGCGTCTTGAGCTTGCTGATGGGCTCGATCGCCTCATCGCTAATGACCTCGAGCTCAAGGTCGACGCCCGAGACATGCTTGAGGGCGTTCATAATGAGCGAACTTGCGGCGCCCAGGCGCGTGGAGGTCTTACCGGTCACCACGGAGCCATCGGGCATGACCATGGCACCCACGGGACCACCCGTCAGCTGCTCCCTGGTGAGGGCCGCCGAGCGCGCCGGTGAGTAGTTCTTATCGATGCCGGCTTTCTTCATAATAATCTTGAGACGGTCGACTTGCTCATCGCCCACGCCGGTACGGCGCACATTTTCGACCGCGGTAAAGTAGCGGCGGACGATCTCCATCTTGGAAGCGTCGCGGCAGGCATCGTCATCGGTGATGGCAAAGCCGACCATATTGACGCCCATGTCCGTAGGGCTCTGGTAGGGGCTCTTGCCCAGGATCTTTTCCATCAGGGCACGGACTACCGGGAAGGCCTCGACGTCGCGGTTGTAGTTGACCGTGGTCTTGTTGTAGGCCTCAAGGTGGAACGAATCGATGATATTGGCGTCGTCGAGGTCAGCCGTGGCGGCCTCGTAGGCAATATTGACCGGATGCGTCAGAGGAAGATTCCAGACCGGGAAGGTCTCGAACTTGGCATAGCCGGCGGCGGTACCGTGCTTATGCTCGTGATACAGCTGCGAGAGGCAAGTAGCGAGCTTGCCCGAGCCGGGGCCGGGTGCCGTCACGACAACGAGTGGACGCGTGGTCTCGACAAACTCGTTCTTGCCGTAGCCATCGTCGGACACGATCAGATCGACATCGTGCGGATACCCCTCGATGGGATAGTGCAGCTTGGCGGGAATACCGAGCGCGTTCAGGCGGTTGCGGAACACATCGGCAGCAGGCTGGCCGGCATACTGGGTGATGACCACAGCCGCGACGGCAAACCCATTCCCTCGGAACAGATCGACCAGGCGCAAAACGTCCTCGTCATAGGTAATGCCAAGGTCACCACGAGCCTTGTTTTTCTCGATGTGGTTCGCGTTGATCGCGATGATAACCTCGACATCGTCGGCGATGCTCTTGAGCATGCGGAACTTGCTGTCCGGTTCAAAACCCGGCAGCACGCGGCTCGCATGATAGTCATCGAACAGCTTACCGCCAAACTCCAAATAGAGCTTGCCACCAAACTGCGAGATGCGCTCCTTAATGTGAGCAGCCTGCAGCTCGATATACTTCGCGTTGTCGAAACCCTGGCGCATATATGGCTCCCGTCCCGTTTCCAATTAATGTTCTAGGCGATTATAACGGAGCAGACCCTCCCCCACGCACTTCCCCTGCACCAACAAAGGGAATGTCGCAGGTTGAGCATAAGTCAGCGAATGGGAACCAGTGCGGGCAAGCTGTCCCCCTGCACCAACAATAACAGCGCAGCAGGTGGAGCAAAAGTCAGCGAAAGCCCGCCAGAGCGAGCAAGGTGACGTGAAAGAGGAGGGCATGGTGCAAAGTAACCTGACACCTTTGCACCAACAAGGGAAACGTCGCAGGTTGAGCATAAGTCAGCGAACGGGCTCCAGAGCGAACAAATTGTCATGAAAAGAGGCCGGCATAGACCTTTTGGTCATGCCGGCCTCTTTGAATGACAAGTTGTCGCTCTGGTGCCCGTGCAGCGTCGACCGGTTCCGCGGTTTGGTAAAACCGCGGAACAAAAAGCGCCCCCTCCCGCGCACGGAACGGGAGGGGGCTAAAGGTAGGAGTCTACCGGTGGGTTGACCCCACCGGACAGACGATGACCAGGTGATCCTTTACAGGATCGTCAAGGTTTCCGTGGGGTACCCGTTGGGTACTTAGAGCAGCACGCAGGCGACGGTCAGGATGACGGCGCAGACGACGGAGAGAGCGACGATGAGCTTAAGGGCAAACTTGAGCCAGGTCGTCCACTCGATCTTGGCCAGGGCGAGACCGCCCATGATGGCGCCGGAGGTCGGGGTGAACAGGTTCACGACACCGATGGCGGCGGAGAAGATCATGACCATGACCTCGGGCGAGAAGCCGAGCTTAACAGCCAGCGGTCCCATGATGGGCATGGAGACGGTGGCCATACCAGAGGTCGAAGGGATCAGGAAGGACAGGCCGAAGTAGACCAGGAAGCTCATGGGAGCGAAGATCACGCCGGACAGGCCAGCCAGGGCATTGGCGGCAGCGTCGAGGACGAAGACATCGAGGCCGGTGTTAGCCATGAGGACGGAGATACCACGGGCGAGGGCGATGACGAGAACAACGGACATCATGTCGGCAGCGCCGGTGATGAAGGTGTTGACGATCTGCTTCTCGGACAGGCCACCGATGATACCGATCAGGACGGCCATGAGGAAGAACCAGGTGGAAGCCTCGTCGAAGTACCACTGGCCAATGGGCAGGCCGGTGATCAGGGCAGACCAGCCCTGGACGACGGCGTTACCGTCGGCGTCGTAGACAGCGCCGGCGTCGAAGAAGTTGGCGACGCCCTCGTTGAGGTCGGCCAGCGGAATGAAGCCGACGATCATGACGACGAAGGTGAAGGCGAAGGCGATCAGAACACCCTTCTGACGACCGGTGAGCTTGACCTCCTTGTGGACTTCGGAAGCAGCCTTGCCGTGAGCCTCTTCGGCGTCCTTGAGCTCCTGCATCGACAGGATGGTGGAACCCTTGTCAGCCTTGACCTTCTTGGCGTAGCTCATCACGAAGAAGATGGACATAGCGGTAGTGACAATCCACAGGACGGCACCGAGGCCGATGATGATGGACTGGTTGACCTCAATGCCAACGCCGGTCAGAGCGTCGACGGCAGCGCCGACGGCGAACGGGTTAACCGTGGAGCCCAGGCAGCCGCAGCCAGCGCCGAGCAGGACGGTAGCGGCACCGACCATGGGGTCGAAGCCAGCGGCCATCATGGTAGCGGCGAGCAGGGCGTAGAAGGGAACGGTCTCCTCGCACATACCATAGGTGGTACCACCGAGGGAGAAGATGAGCATCAGCACGGGAATGAGCATAATCTCGTTGCCCTTAAGCTTCTGCACCAGGACGGCGATGCCGTTGTCCAGGGCGCCGGTCTCGGTCATCATGCCGAGGAAGCCGCCCAGGATCATAACGAAGAGGCAGACGGGCAGAGCGTCAGCGAAGCCCTTAATCGGGGCGGTGCAGAAATCGCTCAGACGGGCGGCAGTAACCGCGCCGCCGGACGTGCCGGAGACGATAACGGTAATCACTGCGACAATTGCCAGCAGAGCAAGAAGAATGGTGAACGATGAAGGCATACCGCGCTTTTTCTTAGCGGTCTCAGTCATAGTTCTCATCCCCCCTTCATAAATCATTTACTGATCTCGCCAGAAGCGGCTCTTCCGTGCCGTGCCTGCCGCTTGATGCGAGATTATTACCAGATAAAACCGCTCGGGGTGCGCAGTAATACACCCCGAGCGAGATGCTAGATGCTCTTACTTGAGCGTGGCGTACATGACAGCCTTAATGGTGTGCATGCGGTTCTCGGCCTCGTCGAAGACCTTGGAAGCGGGGCTCTCGAAGACCTCGTCGGTGACCTCCTGCTCGGTGATGCCGAACTGCTCGCACTTCTCGGCGCCAATCGTGGTGTTGGTGTCGTGGAAGCTGGGCAGGCAGTGCAGGAAGATGGCACCCGGGTTGGCCATAGCCATGACCTCGGAGGTAACGCGATACGGGGTGAGCTGAGCGATGCGCTCGGCCCAGACCTCGTCGGGCTCGCCCATGGAGACCCACACATCGGTGTAGATAACGTCGGCACCGGTGACGCCGTCCTTGACGTCGGTGGTCAGCTTGATGGTGCAGCCGTTGGCCTCGGCGATGGGCTTGCAGGCCTCGATGACGTCGTCAGCGGGCATGCACTCCTCGGGGCCGCAGGCCACGAAGTTCATGCCGAGCTTGGAGCAGACAACCATGAGGGAGCGAGCGACATTGTTCTTGCAGTCGCCCATGAAGACGAGGGTCTTGCCCTTGATGTCGTAGTTGAAGTTCTCCTGGACGGTCAGGATGTCGGCGAGCATCTGGGTGGGGTGCCACTCGGTGGTCAGGCCGTTCCACACGGGCACGCCGGACTTGGCAGCGAGCTCCTCGACGTCGTCCTGGGCAAAGCCACGGAACTCGATGCCGTCATACATACGGCCGAGAACGCGGGCGGTGTCCTCGATGGACTCCTTCTTGCCCATCTGCGACGAACCGGGATCGAGGTAGGTGACGCCCATGCCCAGATCCATGCCGCCGACCTCGAAGGCGCAGCGGGTACGAGTGGAGGTCTTCTGGAAGAGCAGAACGATGTTCTTGCCCTCGAGATAGCGGTGCGGAACGCCAGCGCGCTTCATGTCCTTGAAGTTCTTGGAAAGCTTGAGCAAGTACTCGATCTCCTCGGTGGAGAGGTCGAGGAGCTTGAGGAAGCTACGGCCGGAGAGGTTAACACCCATGGTTCGTTTCCTTTCGAAAAAATGAATTACGTAAGTATTAGTGTTGCCCGTTTGACGGGCGAAACCGGTGCGGTTGTAGGGGGACCGCACCGGAAACGGAAAGACTTAGAGGTCCTCGCGCCAGAAGGGCATGCTCATGCAGCGCGGGCCGCCGCGGCCGCGGGAGAGCTCGGCGGAGGGCACGACGAGAAGGTCCAGGCCCTCCTTGTACAGCACGTCGTTGGTGACGGTGTTGCGGGCGTAGA
>JAXIZX010000359.1:0-2080 GCA_036303765.1 Collinsella sp.
TCGGGCGGCAGGTTGAGGAGCTCGTCGCCGGGACGGTGCAGGCAGACCTTCCTGAGCTTGCCGATCTCGGAAGGCACGTGCAGACCTTTCGTCATGGCCTCCTACCTTTCTTTCGGGCCCCTGTCAGGGCCGATTCGTTAGCGCCCCTCCGTGTGAGGCGTTATTGCTGACGACATATTTATATCCAAAATCAGTTCATACTTCCACCTCGCCCCCGAACGGTTTTATATGAGGGGTGAACGGCATACACATATACTTCACGCATGGCACACTTTGATTTAATAAAGTTTATTTACGTGCTTAAACGCGTTTTCAATCTAAATAACAAATGGAACTTAACTTTATTAAACCACCCTCAAATTGCATATTTCCAATAAAGCTATGAATAGAATTAGCGATTCATACCGCGTCTCAACCATTTTCATTTTTATTCAGAAAAAAGTTTGTCCTATTCATTTCTGGTAACAAATTACCGTTTACCAGACGCTTGATACCGTTCACCGGAAGCTCAGTATAAGGCCCATCGGATACCGGCTCGCCTTACGGCCTCATTTGTAACAACTTGACTTCTCGGTATAGAAAAACAGACCCGCTCCCCTCTTGGGAAACGGGTCAGTTATCGATAATCGTAGACAGATTTGAGCGGCTTTGAGAGCCGTCGGAATCCTAGCGATCGAACACCGCCAGTGCCTCGCCCAGAAGCCTCAGACCCTCGCGCAGAACGTCCTCGCTCGCGCAGTAGCCCAGGCGTGCGCCGCAGGGAAGCTCAAAGCGGCTGCCGGGAACCAACAGCACTCCCCTCTCGGACAGCAGGCGCTTGCAGAACTCCTCATCATCCTCGGGAATATCAAGCTGGATAAACGAGGTGGACACGCCCTGCGGGGCCGTCCAGGAAACGCGATGCTGCGTATCAATCCAAGCCTGCGCGATATCGCGGTTTCCAAACACGATCTTGCGGTTGCGCTCGAGGATCTTGTCCTTGTGCTTGAGCACATAGGTCGCCAGGGCGTCGTTGAACACGCCGCCGCAAATCATGGTGTAGTCGCGGTACGTGCGAATGCGGTTAGATACCTCTTCGTCTGCCACAACCCAGCCCACGCGGGTCGCAGGCGTCGAATAGGTCTTGGACACCGAGTTGGTGACGATGGCCTTCTCGTACACATCGGCCATCGACAAAAAGTCCTCGGTGTTCTCAAGCGGCAGGTACACCTCGTCGCACAGCACATAGGCGCCAACCGAGCGGGCAATCTCGGCGATCTGGCCGAGCGTATCGGCATCGAGCACCGTACCGATAGGGTTCGATGCGTAATTGATGCAAATGAGCTTGGTGTTGGGGCGAACGAGGCGCTTGAGCTGTTCGATATCGGGTTTCCATCCGAGCTCCTCGCAAAGCTCCCAATACTCAACCTCGGCGCCGAGTGTACGCGGGATCTCATAGAGCGGCGCATAGGTGGGCCACTCGGCAATCACATGGTCGCCGGGCTCGACCACGGCCATGATGGCGTTGAGGTTGGCACCCGTGCAGCCATTGGTCTGCAGAATATGATCGGGATTGACCTCGCGACGATACAGCTTGGCAACCTCGGCCTTAAACTCCGGCGAACCCTCAATCCAGCCGTAGTTCATTTTCTCGCGGTCCAGGCGCTCGTAGAACGTGGCACCATCTTGGTCGTCGAGCGCGCGCAGCTCGCCCATGGTAAGCGAGGAGATTGTCGACTGGGCGATATCCCACGTAGCGCTCTTCTCCCAAACGTTAAGCCATTCCTCAACGCCGATTGTCTTGATGTCCATGGCCAAGCTCCTTACAAAAGCAGTCATCCAATCGTGTTGACGTTCCTCATACAAGAATGGGGCGGTGCGAAAACCCGCACCGCCCCAATGGGAGACATCTATTGGCAGCTAGATGTATGTATTAAGACCTATACGGGTCCTTGAAGACCTTAGAGGTCCTCGCGCCAGAAGGGCATGCTCATGCAGCGCGGGCCGCCGCGGCCGCGGGAGAGCTCGGCGGAGGGCACGACGAGAAGGTCCAGGCCCTCCTTGTACAGCACGTCGTTGGTGACGGTGTTGCGGGCGTAGA
>JAXIZX010000360.1:0-9478 GCA_036303765.1 Collinsella sp.
CCGGCAATCAGATTGGTCGAGAACTCGCCTACGGAATACACAAATGCCGTAATGCCGGCGGCGAGCAAAACAACCGACAGAATATCAAGCGTGGTGTTCAAGCGCTCTCCGACATTCTGAACGAGCTTTACGCCCGCCGCAGCGACCGCAATACCGCCCACCAGCGGCACTACGAACACCGCCCTCCAGCCAAATAACGTGCACATAAAACCGCTAATCACGGGTCCAAACGCCGGCCCTAGCGTAATGCAGGCGCCGCCCAGGCTCAGATACAGACCGAGCTTCTCGCGCGGGGCGCAAGACAGCACCACGTTCATCATGAGCGGAAACAAGATGCCCGATCCCGCAGCCTGCAAAATACGGCTTGGCAGCAAAACGCTAAACGACGGAGCGACCAGACACAGAACTTCGCCGGCGACCATGCATCCGCATGCGAAAAACAGCAGCTTGCGCGTCGAGAAACGGCCGGACAGGAAGGCCATGATGGCCGTAAAGATCGACGTCACGATCATGTAGCCCGAGACGAGCCACTGCGCCGTGGTGGCACTCACCGAAAAAGCCGCCATAATGTCGTGCAACGCCACGTTAATGATGTTCTCGTTTAACGCGGCGACAAAGGCTGCAATATACATAATGACGAGAATCGCCGCAGTGGCCGATGGCGTTGCTTGAACTTGTTGTTGAGATTTGCTCCCCATGCATTTCCTTCCTCTTGGAACGACAGTCGCATCGCCCCAGAGGAACAGTCCAGGGCGAAAAATGAGCCCTAGACTTACGCCAGACGCCGTACACGACAAATCTGGCAACATGGTCCAACGTTGAAAGATTGTAACGCGGACGCGCAGCTTTCCTTCCGCGCTATTATTAAAAGTCCACGAAAGCATAAGACATGAGGAGCCCGCCATGATTAAGCCCATCATGAAATCCGAGTTCTTTTTGCGCCTGCCTTCCGAAGACGCGGGACCCGACGATGCCGCGACCGGGCAGGACCTCCTGGATACGCTCCATGAGCATGAGCACGAGTGCGTGGGCCTCGCCGCCAACATGATCGGCGTGCGCAAACGCATCATCTGCGTAAAGGACGGCAACAGGACGCTCCTGATGTACAACCCTCAAATTCTTGAGCAGGTCAATGCCTATCAGACGAGCGAAGGATGTCTCTCGCTGATCGGCGAGCGTCCCTGTACCCGCTATCGCCGCATTAAGGTTGAGTATTTGGACGAGGACTTCGTCCACCGCATCAAAAACTTCTCGGGCTACACCGCCGAAATCATCCAGCACGAAATCGACCACTGCAACGGCGTCGTGGTTTAGGCCACCTGCCAAAATGAGGGTACCGGAGGCCTCCCTATGGATATCAGCCGCTTTGGCGAATTCGCCATCTTAGCGCAGTCACGCACGTTTCTTGATGCGGCGGAACTGCTTTTCATGTCGCAATCAACCCTCTCCAAGCACATCATGGCAATGGAGCACGAGCTCGGCTGCAAGCTCATCGATCGAAGCCAGCGCCACGTAACACTCACCGCGCAAGGTGAAGCGCTCCTCCCCTATGCGCAAAAAATTGCGACGCTTCAGCACCGCTATCTTGCCGCCATTCAAATAGGCGCAGGTGAGCCGCTCGAGCACCTCACCGTAGGTTCTATCCCCATTATGGCCCCTTATGGGATCACGGACGCCGTCATCGATTTTCAGCAGGCGAACCCCTCATATTCTGTCGAGCTCATCGAAGGCGAGGGCGACACACTCAAGCGCATGCTCCTGCACGAGGACATTGACCTGGCCTTCATCCGTGACAGCGGCGCCATCGAGCCAGAGTTCAAAAAGATTCCCTTTACGACCGACCGGCTCGTGGCCGTCCTTTCGCTCGACCATCCACTCGCCGAACGTGACACCGTCGAGATAGACGACCTTATCGACGAGAATTTCCTCATGCTTCCCCAAGGCTCGTTCGTAAGCGAGCTCGTCCTTTCCCTTTGTCGCGAAGCTGGATTTGGCCCACGCGTTACGTTCACCGGCAAACGAGCCGAGAACATCATCTCTCTTGTCGCACGCGGCGCCGGCGTCTCATTCCTCATGCGCAAGCCGGCGGAATCGCTTGCCAGCGGAAAGGTAGCCCTGGTGCCGCTTGAGCCCGCGACGACCTCCGAGGTCAGGCTCTACCTCAAGCGGAACGCCGCGCACTCGCAGGCGGTCGTCTCGTTCATCGGCTTCCTCCCCTACCGTCAGCTCCTGCAGGGCGACCGTGCGTCTTCCACCGCGGCACGACCGTCATAATCCCCGCTGCTCCACAACCGCAGACTTGTGTCCGCAAACACGCTGACAACGGCACAAAACACAAATATGCCTCGGGCGGCACGTCGCCGTCCGAGGCATATTTAGTTAAAGTGCGCAGACAGACTAGTCCACCGAGATGTTGAGCGCCTTACCGCCCTCGTCCTTCCTGGTACCGATCGCCATAGCGGCGACAAGAGCCAGAACGAAAGCGACCACACCGGAGATGACAAGGCCGATAAAGCCCGTGTCGATGCCGGCAGGGTTAATAAAGCTCGGGAAACCGAGCGGGCCGGAGGCACCGAAGGCATAGAGTTTGGCACCCATGAGGCCGGCAATGGCGCCGCCTACACCAGCGGAAATAAAGGTTGCCCACATAAGACGCTTACGCGGCAGCAAGATGGCGTAAAGCGCAGGCTCGTTGACACCGAAAATCGAAGAGACAAGGGCGGGAATGTTGACGGCAGCATTTTCCTCGGAGTCCTTGGTTCGGATGACCATGCCAAGCACAGCACCGGCGATGGCACAACCGCCTGCATACACGAGCGGGTTAATGAGGTCATAGCCGTAGGTTGCGACATCGAGAAACCACAGCGGGATGATACCCCAGTGCAGGCCGAACATGACGAGCAGGCTCCAGAACGTGCCGATGACGAAGCCGGCGATGGCGGGCTGGAAGTTGATGAGCATCAAGATGATCTGGGCAACGATGTTGGAGAGGACCGTCATGACCGGACCGACCACAAGCAGGCCAAGGATGCCGCAAATGAGGAGCGTCAGGATGTTGGAGAAGAACGAGCTCACAAGCGCGGGCAGCGCGTTAGAAAGGGCCTTGTGCACCTTGGAGGCAATCCAGACGATAAAGATCGCAGGCAGAATCGTCGATGAGTAATTCTGCATGATCAGCGGGATGCCAAAAATATCACCGTAGACATTGGACTCGAAGACCGTGCCGGCGCCGAGCGTATAGAGCGGATCTCCGCCCATAAGGGCAACGAGCGTCGGGTAGACGAGGATACCACCGAGCGCCATTCCCATAACGGGCTTAAGTCCGAACTTCTTGGCCGACGTCCAGCCAATGATTAGCGGAAAGTAATAGAAAACCGAATCTCCGATTGCCGAGAGCGTCACATACGTATTGCTGTCCTTGGCAAGCCAACCGGCAACCGTGCAGAGCGCGAGCATCGACTTGATAAAGCCACCGGCCATAAGCACGCCAAGAACCGGTTGCAGAATCTCGGAGATGATGGCCAGCAGACGCGAGAATGGATCGCCCTTTTTGACGTCGTCGCCTTCATCGATATCGAGTGCGGGTTTGGAGTCGAACCCGCCAATCTGAACAAGGTCGTTGTAGACGGCCTCGACAGTGGCACCAATCACGACCTGATACTGTCCGCCGGCCTGGATGACGTCAACGACGCCCTTCGTCGCCTTAAGCTCATTGGTCTGGGCGAGCGATTCATCCTTGAGGTGGAAGCGGAGACGCGTAATGCAGTGGCCCACGTCTAACACATTGTCTCGACCACCGACCTTTGTGATGATTTCATCGCAAAGCTTCTGGTATTTCATGGAATTCTCCTTTTTCTGAGCGGGGTATAGCATCGATTTCATGCCTCCGTAGTCGACGTGGGAGGGCAAGGAACCCGCTTCCCCCTTTGAAATCCGCGGACGCACGTACGCCCGGGATGGGAAACGGCAGAGAAGATGGAAAATGCCGATCACATGGCAGCGAGCCTCATTGGCCCATGTCACGCAATCAGGCCTACAGACGCGAATCTGCTGCGCCGAGAAGTCTCGTCGTCTGGCAGAACTTGTCACACAGGCGTTCCGGTTCGCCCTGGGGAATCTGAGTACGCTCGGTCTCAAAGGAGAGGCCGTACTCGCGTGCCGGAAGGAAATACTCGAAATAGCCGTTGGTGTAACCGCAAACTATTCCCTCGACCGGGCATTCGCGCTTCATGCGAATACCCAAGTCGCTGCCGAGCTCACTCGGGAACACAAAGAGATGCAGGCCGCCCAAACTGATGACGGCACACTTAAGCGTGAGCGAAAAGTCGTCATGGGCAACGGTGTGATAGAACGTCTGAGGCTCGATGCGATCGAGAACGACCTCGCGATCGAGCTTGATCTGGGAAATCGCCTCGGCAAGACCGGTCGAAACGCGCTCGACCTCGGGAATGCCGCGTCCCTGGCGAAAATTGCGGTCGCTACAGTCGCCAGCAGCACCGACGACCATGGCCGGATAGTAACCAAGACTCTGAGCGAGCTTTTTGCCGGTAAGACCGGCGAGTTCGCTCGTGAGCTCCGTGCAGTCGGGTCCGACACAGGCAGAATGCACCGCCCAGTTCACAAAGCCCGCAAACGATTTGCCTTCGTCATCGAAGAACGACACCACGATAACCTCATTGTCGGCAAGCTCTCCGGGAATGATGCGGTTGTCGTAGAAACCGGTGATGACTTTTTTGCCCATGCGGCAGGTCGCAGGTCGCGCGTTGGCGCGGCACTCTTCGAAGCATTGACAGATGGTATCGAGGAACCAGCGATAGTAGTTCTCGTCGAATTTTCCCGTCCACCAGCTGCGGTGGTAAGCGACGATTGAAGTATGGTCGTGCGTCGCCGAGAGCAGAACGCAGTCACGGTCGATTCCATAGCGCTCGGCGAGCATCGTCTTAACCTCCTCGGCCATGCTTTCCTCAAACTCGAGAACATCGGCGTTGAAGAGAAAAACTTCGCGGTCGTCCTGTTGGAAAAGAATCGCGTTGGCGAAGACGTCGTCATGGACGCCTGTCGCAGGCTCCAGACGGTTGGGGAGGTTACGGTATCCGATTAGATAGATGTCGCCTTGCGGGGTGATCTTGCGGCGTGCATGTCCGATATTCATGCAAGTTCTCCTTTTTGTCGCGCCGCGTTCAAAGCGGCAAGGATGGTTTGGAGGAGGCGCTCATGGGAGCCGGCGGCAAAACCGGAGTTCATGGCCTCATAGGTGATTTTCTCGTACGCATCGGGGGCCGGCAGATACTTCTGCCCTCCGTTGACAAGCGTGGCAAAGAGCACGGGGCAGAATCGGGCGGCGCGCACGGCGGCGCCAAACGAGCTCGAAACCTCGGGCTGGATACCAACGAACTCGGCATTTCCCAGCCGAAGTAAATAGACCCTCGTACGCTGTTCGCCTGCCGCATGAAACTCATAAGTTCGATGCGGGGCCAATGAGCAGAAGTCGGCGCGCGTCTGGGCGGGCAAAAGGACGTCGACCGTGCGAGCATCGACGCCGATGGCATCGTCCTCACGCGCCGCACGGACGGCCTCAATCAACGCATCGCTCATAGCGCGACCCTGTCGATGCAGCATGCGATATCCACTCTCGTGAGCATCTAACGTTTGCTTCGCCCCGGTCGAATCGAACGCAACGGTCACGGCGCGCTCCGCCGGACTCTGATCCCCCGCGGCACCGGGTAGCAGCAACACGACTCCGCCCAATTCGCGCTCGAGAGCCATGGCGGCAAAGCCAAAGAGGTCCCCGCTCACCAAGCGCTTCCCCTGAGAATCGTGCGATCCGTCGAGCACGGAAGACTGGACATCAGCCGTCGCAAGCATGGCAACGAGCCCGCCCTCGGCATCCCTCGCGACAAGTACGGGCATCGCGTGGTCGGCAAACCCCTTGGGGTCTACTCCCAGCCACCAGCCGGCCGGTGTCTCAATGTCGCGGTTAACGTTCACAGGACAGTAGCCCTCCGCCGAGGCGAGCGTGACAGAGCGAATGCCCGCAACCGCCTGCTCAACGGCCGCGCGTGTCGCGGCGATGAGCGCGGCACGATAGCGCTCATTTCGATCGCGGGCATCGGTGTCGGCCAGATGCCCAGGGGTGCGCACGTGAGGCGCAGAAAACGTGTGGGTCGGGACCACCCAAGAAAAGGCGCCGTCGCAATTGGAGACATCCTTGACAACCTCACGCAGATCGACGAGTAGGGCCGGAGCGATCGAGGTAACCTCAAGTGAAAGGATGCAAGCGCGCCGCCCCATCCCTTCGACCACGAAGGCACGGGCAAAGATTTCATGACGGAGTGCGTCGAAACCGTCGAACGGCAATACGTCCTCTAAGTTAATGGCCACCCGGGCGGCTCCGGCCTTCATCTCTCCCTTATCCATGGCGAACGCCCTCCTTTATCTGTCGCTCACTCGATACCGTACAAGCGCTGTGCCGTGCCGCCAAGCATAAGGTCCTTGTCCGTATCACTTAAATCTGTGGCGCGGACGCAGGCGACACCCTCTGTTAGCCACTCGCGTTTAACGGGATAACTCGTACCAAAGACAATATGGTCTGCACCAAGGACTTCAACCGCACAGGCAAGAAGCGTCTCGCCCCAAGGCTGAGCATGGGACATGTCGAAATAGATGTTGTTCTCAAGACGCTTGGAGACCGTCTCGGTATCGGTCTGGAAGCGACCCGAGGCATCTGAACGCTTGGGACCGTGCGGCAGCAGCATCTCCTTAAACGCAAAATAAGCGCCACCGAGCATGGAGTGGACCATCTTGACGTTGGGATAACGCTCGAAGAAGTCGCTGAAGATTTCACGACCGATTGCCGTGGTCTGGTCGACGCAACGGCCGTAGGAGCGACGCAGGCTGTCGTATGCGAGCAGCGACGTATGCTCGACCGGTACGGGCACATGGTGCACGTAAACGGTGACGCTGCGTTCGTTCAGTCGCTCAAAAAAGTTCGAAAAGATCGGATCGTCAAGATAACGCTTGCCGTAGTGAGCGCAGAGCTGCACGCCCGCGAAACCCTCGTCGAGCCTGCGATCGAGCTCCTCGAGGTTCGCCTCGGTGCCAAAGGGAGGCACGGCGACAAGCGGTATCAAGCGACCGTTCGACGCTTTTGCGTCAGCGGCCATACCGTCGTTGAAGCGCCGGCACATCTCGAGTGACATCCACTCATGGCAGCCGGGGAGTTTGAGAATCGCTTTATCGACCCCCGCCTCGTCCATGTCTGCCAGACGCTTCTCAAGGGTGTAGTCTCCCTCGATATAGTTGAGGCCTGGGAAGCCAGCGGGCTTTTCGATCACAATCTGTCGCTTGCCCGTGGGGCTTACGGTCAGGTAGCCCTCGGTGTCGTAAGCGCGGGGCACCTCGGCCAAAAACTGTTCACAGAGTGTCTCGTCATAGAAGATGCGCTCGTCAAACCAGTAGGAATTTGCATCGATAATCATTGGTGGGGACCGCCTTTCATCTTGTCGAGAACATTCTAAAAAAGCGGACACACGGACATCAATTCCAGTTGAAGCACACTGTATTCCATTTTGGAATACAGTTTTCCGTTCACACGCGATTCCCACTCGCCCAAACGATCGAGACGCCGACAACGCGAGCTTTAACAGAAAACGGTCGGCCCGCATCCGTTGCGGGCCGACCGTTTCATTACAGGCTACCTTTGCCGTTACGCCTGACGGTAATGATCAAAGAAGTCGGCGAGGTCTTCGAGCGACTCTTTGAGCACTTCCATGCGCGGCAGGTACACGATGCGGAAGTGATCGGGCTCTGCCCAGTTAAAGCCGCCGCCGCGCGTGATCAGAATCTTCTTCTCGTGCAGCAGGTCGAGGGCAAACTGCTCGTCATCGGTGATGTTGAACTTTTTAACATCCATCTTGGGGAAGATGTAGAACGCCGCACGCGGCTTAACCACCGAGATGCCGTCAATCTTGTTGAGCGCCTCATACACAAAGTTGCGCTGCTCGTAGACACGGCCGCCGGGACGGATGTAGTCGTTAACGGACTGATGGCCGCCGAGCGCCGTCTGGACGATCGACTGAGCCGGCACGTTGGAGCACAGGCGCATGTTGGAGAGCATGTTGATGCCCATGATGAAGTCGCTCATGCAGCGCTGGTTGCCCGAAAGCACCATCCAGCCAATGCGATAGCCCGCGATCATGTGCGACTTGGACAGACCGCTAAAGGTGACACAGGGCAGATCGGGGGCGAGCGAGGCAATCGAGACGTGCTCGTAGCCGTCCATGCACAGGCGGTCGTAGATCTCATCGGCAAAGATCATCAGCTGATGCCTGCGTGCAACCTCGACGATGCCCTCGAGCACCTCGCGCGGATAGACGGAACCCGTGGGGTTGTTGGGGTTGATGATGACGAGGGCCTTGGTCGCGCTCGTGATCTTGGACTCCATATCCTCCAGGTCGGGATACCAATCCGCCTGCTCATCACACAGATAATGTACGGGATGACCGCCGGCAAGGGTTGCGCACGCCGTCCAGAGCGGATAGTCGGGGCTGGGGATCAGAATCTCGTCGCCATTGTCGAGCAGCGCGTTCATCGAAAGCTGAATGAGCTCGGACACACCGTTGCCCGTGTAGATATGCTCCATCTGAACGTTGGGCAGGCCCTTGATCTGCGAATACTGCATGATCGCCTTGCGCGCGGAGAACAGGCCACGCGAGTTGGAATAGCCTTCGCAGTCGGGCAGCTGCTGGCGCATGTCCTTGATGACCTCATCGGGCGTGCGGAAACCGAAGGGCGCCGGGTTACCGATATTGAGCTTGAGTATGCGCTCACCCTCGTCCTCCATACGGGCGGCCTCGTCGACGACGGGACCGCGCACGTCATACAGGACGTTATCGAGCTTGGTGGATTTAGAAAAAGTACGCATGGTGGTGCTCCTTGCAATTTGAGCTGAGGGATGGGGTTCGGGCTTGGAATCGTTGCGGGGTGATGATGCCTCGCCTTGATCGGCGTCGCCGGCAAGCAGCCAGGTAACATCGACCTCCAAAATACGAGCGAGCAGCTCAGCCACATCGCGCCGCGGGATCGTCTTGCCGCTCACATATTGGCTCATCTGACTCTTGCCGAGTTTTTTGCCGAGCATCTCCGATGCGCGGATCACGTCCGACTGGCGAACGTCGCGATTGGACATAGTCTGTCGCAGGCGATCGCAAAACGTCTCTTGGGCCACAGGAACCTCCTTGCTGGCAAAGTTCAATTTATAGAACACGAATTGAACCAAGGTTCAATTTAGCAAGCAGTATAGCGCCGTACCTCATTCGAAAGTTCAATTTCATAAGAAAACGTACGGAACTCCGAGTTTTGCCCAAAGCGGACAATGACGTGCACACGTTTAGAGGTATTCAAGGAATCGAGCGGCGGCAAGCGAAACGTCAGCCGTGCGATATATCGCATTGATCTGCCGATGGGGATGTCCCTCGAG
>JAXIZX010000361.1:0-3353 GCA_036303765.1 Collinsella sp.
AGCACTTCGCGGATGATGCGATCGGCCTCGCTCATGCTCTCGCCGCCCAGGGCAGTCAGGCGCACCGGGGCACGGTACTTGACGGCAGCATCGCCCGAGTCGTCGACCTCGACGTAGCCGCCCTCCTCCAGATGTGCCAGTGTGCGCGAAACGGCGGCGCGGGTCACGCCTGCCATGCGAGCCAGGTCGGCGCCAGTCAGGCCGTCCTTGCTGCGCTCAAGATAGTACAGGCACATGACGTCGGAGCCCTTGAGACCCAGCCTTGCGCCCTCAGACGTCTTAATGCGCTGGATCTCCTTGTAGAGCCCGCTGATCAGTCCGACAAAGTCCTCGAAACGTGTCTCGTCGTTCTGTTGCATGGGAGACGACCGCCTTTCGCTTGCATAATGCTAACGGGTAAACATCTTAACCGTACCCAGCGGCCGCCAGCCCTGCACGCCTCATTTGTTAACTCATCAACATAAAAACCACCACAAAGGGGACAGGCACCATTGTGGTGGTTTTGACCGTCGAGTTTGATCCGCAGACTTCGCTACAGCTCCACGCAAGGATTGTCGCGGGTCACAAGCGTCTTAACGACAACCGTCGCTCCCAGATAGCGCTCGAGCAGCTCGGCTAAGCGATCGATCGCGGCCTGGCAATCCCCCATCCGCTCGGGCTCCACGCACTCAATCGCCAGGAACGCATCGGCCGAATCATCGGACAGCGCCGTTCGAACGCCGTCGCGCCAGTTCCAGCAGCGGCACACAGCGCCCGCATCGTCGATGTAGGCGAGCTCGCCGGGCAGCGTCGGATCGTCCGCCTCCTCGCCAAGCGGCAAGAACGCATCGCCACCGTCGGTCACCTTCAGGCGAAGGTCCCCCTCGATCGCATGCAGATCCTCGCCTCCCACGGGCAGCGCATAGGTCAGCGACACCGTGTTGTAAATATCCACCGCGGGCGTAATGTGGCCCACCGGCTTGCCTTTGAGCACGCGTTTGAGCAAGTTCTCGATCGAGCAGCGCGCGCCTTTCTTGGTCTTGAACAGACGATAGGCCTCGCGCCATGCCTTGACCGGTGCGTTCTCGCTGATAGTGTCGCTGGTCAGATGACGCTCCGCATCGATATTGGCGCGGTCGAGCAACGCCGCAATCGCATCCACGTCCTCTTGAGGAATCTGAGCCGTGGGCTTCATGCCCTCCACGACCACAACACCGACCGCTGCCTGCGGAAACAGCTCCCAGAATGAATCCTCGGCAATAAAGCTCTTCATACGCTCTCCCTTCATTATGCGCGCCCGAGTGAGGGCGCCTAAACAAAAAGCGCCCTTACAACGGCCACCTTCAAAGTCCTACGGTGCCGTCACAAGAACGCTTGCGCTGTCCCCATCCGGAGAAGGGGACGATATGTCAGGCGTATTGTAACCCGAGTCATCCACACGAGCAAAACCACCACAAAGGTGCCTGTCCCCTTTGTGGTGGCCTTTGTGGTGGATATGGACTCACGGCGAAGATAGTGGCGGAGTCCCAGCAGGCCGCGGCCGTGATGACGGGCCTCGGCGGACACCTGGGCGTGCGGGCCGGCGGCTTTGACGGACTCGGGCAGGTGCGAGTACTTCTTCTCGAAGTTCTCCTCGAACATCACCGCCAGGTTGTGCGCGGCCTCGTCATAGCGCGCGGTGCTCTGCCAGTATTGGCGCGGCACCAGGATGTCATCGGGCACGCCGTGGCACGTCGTGGGAATGTCGACGTTAAAGATGTCGTCGTGCACGAACTCGCTGTCCTCGATGGTGCCGTCGAGGGCGCGCGCGACCAGCGAGCGCGTGTAGGCAAGCTCGATGCGATGGCCCACGCCGTAGCCGCCGCCGATCCAGCCGGTGTTGACCAGGTACACGCGCGTGCGGCCGTCGGCAATGCGCTCGCCAAGCATCTTGGCGTAAACCATGGGGTCGAGCGGCATAAACGGCTCGCCGAACAGCGAAGAGAACGTGGGCGTGGGCTCGGTGACGCCGACCTCGGTGCCGGGAATCTTAGCCGTAAAGCCCGTCACAAAGTGGTACATGGCGGCGTCGGCCGTCAGGCGCGAGATGGGCGGCAGCACGCCAAAAGCGTCGCAAGTCAGGAACAGCACGACACTCGGAGTGGTGCCCATGCCCTTAGTCCACGCGTTAGGAATGTGCTCCACGGGATAGGCCACGCGCGTGTTGTGCGTGATCGAGATGTCGTCGTAGTTGGGCTTGCGGTTCTCGTCGAGCACCACGTTTTCGCAAATGGCGCCAAAACGGACGGCGTTGAAGATCTCGGGCTCGTGGAAGGCGTCCAGGCCCTCGCATTTTGCGTAGCAGCCACCCTCAATGTTGAAGATGCCCATGTCGGACCAACCGTGCTCGTCGTCGCCGATCAGCAGGCGCGTGGGATTGGCCGAAAGCGTGGTCTTGCCGGTGCCGGACAGGCCAAAGAACACGGCGGTCTCGTGCGTGACGGGATCCATGCTGGCCGAGCAGTGCATGGGCAGCACGTCGTCCTCGACGGGCAGCAGATAGTTCATAACGCTAAAGATCGACTTTTTAATCTCGCCGGAGTAGCCGGTGCCGGCGACCAGAATCACGCGTTCCTGGAAGTTGATGACCACGGCGGCACTGGAGTTGAGGCCCTTGATGGCAGGATCGCACTGGTAACCGGGCGCTGCGAGCACGCAGAAATCAGGCTCGCCGGTGCGCGCGATTTCGCGGGCGAGCGGGCGGGCGAGCATCTGCTTAATAAAGAGTGCCTGGCTGGCACGCTCGCAGGCAACGAGCAGGCGACGCGTGTGGTTGCGGTCGGCGCCCGCCATGCCGCGCGTGACGAACACGTCGTGCTCGTTGAGATAGTCGACGATGCCGGCCTTGATGGTCTCATAGCTCTCGACGGACAGCGGGCGGTTGACCGCGCCCCAGGCGATTTTGTCGTGCACGTCGGGCGTGTCGACGATAAAGCGGTCGTTGGGGGAACGGCCGGTACGCTCCCCCGTCTCGATCACCAGCGCGCCGTTGGAAGCCATGCGACCTTCTTCGCGGCGGATAGCGTGCTCGACGAGCTCCGCGGCGGGTAGATCGACCAGCAGACGGGGTTGATTCTCGGCGGGATCTTCAACGAGCGTAATACCAAAGTTGGACAAAACTTCTGCAGGGGTAACACCAGGCATGGGGCCTCCTTTAAAAACGCGGCACATGGACGCGGCGCGCACTTTACTCACGTAAAGCCCGTTGTACCCGATATGCAAAAACGTTTTTGCGGCAAGGGCGGCAAGCCCGCCCAACGGTCAAAAATCGCAGGCAAGCGGCCTAGTCATTGGGGACGTTCTTAAACGACTAGTCGTTGGGGACACTCTTGAAC
>JAXIZX010000362.1:0-1504 GCA_036303765.1 Collinsella sp.
CGGGGCAGGGGCTGACGGCCGTCCGGGGCGGTCGGCCAGCGACCACCGGTACGGCTCAATCGTATAGCCGTGCAACGGAAAAGAGCCGCCCTTTCGGACAACTCAAACTGTAATGGGGCTCTTTTAGCTACCCAAAGAGAATACTTGGAAATAATGCTGATAAATGGTAAAGCGATTTAGCAAAAACATCGCATCCGACCTGCATTTTCCTTGTAGTGGTATCTTCATAAGGTAACCACCTTTACCTACCGTTTACCGCCGGTTTTAGCACGTTTACCAAACCGCGCACCCTCTGCTCAAGCCTGTCCAAAACCCGCCGTATAGTTCCCTCACGGCCCGCATCCGGCGGGTCGATTCGTTACCACGGTCGTGCGCGTAAGCGCATGGAAGGGGAAGTATCGTGAGCGATTGCAAGAGGGTTTACCGTTTTGGAACCGACGCCCAGGGCACCTGTGTCACCGAGGGCGACAAGTCCATGAACTTCGTGCTTGGCGGCAAAGGCGCAAACCTTGCCGAGATGAGCCGCATCGGCCTGCCGGTTCCCGGTGGCTTTACCATTACTTGCCAGACCTGTGTCGAGTATTCCGGTGCCGGTAACGTCTGGCCCGAGGGCGCACTCGATGAGATCGTTGCCGCCGAGGCCGACCTCGAGGCCCGCTGCGGCAAGAAGCTCGGCGACGCCTCCGACCCGCTGCTCGTGTCGGTTCGCTCGGGCGCTCCGTTCTCTATGCCCGGCATGATGGACACGGTCCTCAACTTAGGCCTCAACGACGACTCCGTTCAGGGGCTCATCGCCCAGACGCAAAATCCGCGTTTTGCTTGGGATAGCTACCGCCGCTTTATTCAGATGTTCTCCAACGTCGTTATGGGCGTTGACGCCGACCTGTTCGAGAACGCCCTGACCCAGGCCCGTCTGGTCGCCGGCGTTCGCGTCGATTCCGAGCTTTCGGCTGAGGACCTGCAGGAACTCGTCGAGACCTTTAAGGGCATCTTCTCCGAGAACGTCGATGCCTCCCTGTATCCCGAGCTCGAGGTCGCTGACGGCAAGCCCGTCTTCCCGCACGACCCGGAGCTTCAGCTACGCCTTGCCATCCAGGCCGTCTTTGGCAGCTGGATGAACGAGCGTGCCTGCATCTACCGCAAGCAGCATGGCATTTCCGACGACCTCGGCACCGCCGTCAACGTGCAGGCCATGGCCTTTGGCAACAAGGGCGAGACCTCTGCGACGGGCGTCGCCTTTACGCGTAATCCGGCCGACGGCACCAAGGAGTTCTACGGCGATTTTCTGGTTAACGCCCAGGGCGAGGACGTCGTCGCCGGCATCCGCAACACCGAGCCCATTGCCGACCTCAAGACCACCCCGGGCCTCGAGTCCGCAGGTGAGGAGCTCGAGCGCGTGTTCCTGACGCTCGAGGATCATTATCGCGATATGTGCGATATCGAGTTCACCATCGAGCAGGGCAAGCTCTGGATGCTCCAGACCCGCGTGGGCAAGCGCACCGCC
>JAXIZX010000363.1:0-9935 GCA_036303765.1 Collinsella sp.
CATCAAGAAGGGCGCTCTTAAGCTGGCCAAGCCCCAGGGCGTGCGCCTGAACGTCTTCACCGTCGAGCGTGCCCTCGCCAAGATGGACAAGCTCAACACCCTCGGCGAGCGCGTCATGTTCGTCTTTGGCAACACGGCCGAGATGCTGCAGTTCTGCCAGGGCTACAAGCTCGACGCCATCAACCTGGGCGCCACCGCCAACCACGACGGTGCCGATCAGGTCGGCGGTAAGGACAGCTCCGTCTTCCTCGACGCCACCCAGAAGGCCGACGTCAACCAGCTGCTCGACATGGGCATCAAGCTCTATGTCCAGCAGACCCCTACGTATCAGAGCGTCGACATCGACGCCAAGCTGTAATCAACCAGGCTTTTGCCTGACTGAAAGGAGAAGGGTATGAATACGTTCATCAGTGCGGTGCTCGTCGGCCTCGTCGGCGTGTTCTGCATGTGGGACTCCCGCCTGCTCGGTCGTCTTAACTTCGAGCAGCCCCTCGTTGGCGCTACGCTCGTCGGTCTGCTGCTGGGCGATGTGCCCACCGGCCTTGCCGTCGGTGCCGCCGTCGAGCTCGTGTCCATGGGCCTGGTGCAGGTCGGCGCTGCCGTTCCGCCCGATATGGTCCTGGGCGGCATCGTGGCCGCTGCCTTTGCGTGCCTGACCGATGCTTCCGCCGAGACCGCCATGACGATCGCCATCCCGGTCGCCGTCCTGGGTCAGCTCCTCGGCATCGTGTTCCGTTCCATCATCGCCGCCCTCACCCATGTGGCCGATAGCGCGATTGATAACGGTAACTTCAAGACCGCCTACCGTATGCACATCTGCGCCGGCTCCGGTCTGTACGCTCTCATGTACTTCCTGCCGATCTTCCTCGCCGTCTTTGTCGGCACCGACCTGGTTCAGACCATCGTCAACATGGTTCCCGAGTGGCTGTCCACTGGTCTTAACGTTTCGACCAAGATCATGACCGCCTACGGCTTGGCCCTGCTGCTCACCATGATGATCAAGAAGGGTATGACCCCGTTCCTGTTCATCGGTTTCCTGCTCGCCGCTTACCTCAACCTGTCCGTCATCGCGGTCGCTCTGATCGGTGTGTGCCTGGCTGTCGTCTTCATGGGCTTCAAGTTCAACGGTTCCCATGCAGCCGCCGGTGTCGATTCCGACTACGATCCGCTCGAAGACGACGAAGACTAAGGAGGAACACACTATGGCAACCGCAACCAAGGACGTGTCCCTGAACAAGAAGGTCAGCCAGTTCTTCTGGCGCTCCTGGGCCATCCAGGCCTCTTGGAACTACGAGCGTCAGATGAACATGGGCTTCCTCTACGGCATGGTTCCCACGCTCGATCGCCTCTATCCGGATGAGTCCGACCCCAAGCAGCTCGCTGCTAAGAAAGAGGCTTACCACCGTCACATGGCGTTCTACAACTGCACCCCGCAGACGAGCGCTTTCATCCTGGGCCTCTCCGCCTCCATGGAGGAGGAGTACGCCAAGGATCCCGAGAACTTCGATCCCGATTCGATCAACGCGGTCAAGACCTCCCTCATGGGTCCGCTTTCCGGCATCGGTGACTCCTTCTTCCAGGGCACCATCCGCGTTATCGCCTTTGGCCTGGGCGTTCAGTTGGCTCAGCAGGGCTCCATCATGGGCCCGATCCTGGCTATGCTCATCTCCATCGTCCCCTCTGTGCTGATCACTTGGTTCGCAGCCAAGATGGGCTATCAGGGCGGCCACGAGTACCTGAGCAAGCTTCAGGGCGGCGACCTCATGGAGAAGCTCATGTATGTCTGCGGCATCGTGGGTCTTATGTCCGTGGGCGGCATGATCGCTACGCTGATCGGCGCCACCACCCCGCTGCAGTTCGCTGAGGGCACCGTCGTGATCCAGGACATCCTGGACGGCATGATGCCCCAGATGATCTCCCTCGGCCTCACTGGCCTTATGTACTGGCTCATCAAGAAGAACGTCAACACCGGTTGGCTTCTCGTGATCGCCATCGTGGGCGGCATCGCCCTCTCCGCGGCCGGCATCCTGGCCTAGTCGCGACCAAGCGCCTAATCGCTTTCCCCCGGGGGCCTGCCTGGCATCCCATACCCCAGGCAGGCTTCCATCCCTAAATGTGTCAAAGGGACAGTTCCTTTGTCACATCCTCAACGGGCCGGCGACTCGGTCCAAATCACGGTAACCCTGCGAGCGCCCGGCAATGTGGCGCCGCAAAAATCGAAAGGAATGTGTCAGATGTACGAGATCGACCTTAACCTCCCTAAGCAGATCGTCGCTGACGTCCTGTCCAACCACGAGATCCACAGCGTCGCCTTCGTCGGCTGCGGTGCTTCCATGTCCGACCTGTACCCCGCCAAGTACTTCCTGGCCAACAACACGGACAAGCTGAACGTTCAGATCTTCACCGCTAACGAGTTCAACTACGACACGCCTTCCTGGGTCAACGAGCACACCTTCGTGATCACCTGCTCCCTCGGTGGCTCCACGCCCGAGACCGTCGCGGCCAACACGACCGCCAAGAAGCACAACTGCCCGGTCGTCTCCCTCACCAACAAGGCTGGCTCCGCTCTGACCGTCGAGGCCGACCACGTCATCGTCCACGGCTTCCATGCCAACTATGCTGCCAAGGCCGAGAAGCCCGCCTACGCCATCGCTCTTGCTCTCGAGATCCTTCAGCAGACCGAGGGCTATGATCACTACGAGGACATGATCACCGGCCTCACCAACATCTTCGAGCTGATCGAGAACGCTGCTCACTCCGCCAAGGGCCTGGCCAAGCAGTTCGCTCAGGACTTCAAGGACGACAAGATGATCTACTTCATGGCCTCCGGTGCCTCCGAGAAGATGGCTTATTCTAACGCCGCCTTCCTGTTCACCGAGATGCAGTGGATCGACGCCGCCGCCTACAACACCGGCGAGTACTTCCACGGCCCGTTCGAGGTTTCCACCGAGGGTAAGCCCTACGTCTTCCTCATGTCCGACGGTGCTACCCGTCCGATGGACGCTCGCGCCCTCACCTTCCTGCAGCGTATGGGTGCCAAGGTCGCTCTGATCGACTCCAAGGACTACGGCCTGGCCGACGCTGTGCCGGCAAGCGTCCTCACCTACTTCAACCCGCTGCTGCACCTCGCCGTTATGCGCGAGTACGGCAACCAGATCGCCGAGGCCCGTCAGCACCCGCTGACCATGCGTCGCTACATGTGGAAGCTTTCCTACTAATCACAAGTAAGTAGACCTTACGGGTTGATTGAGAGGGGATGGGGTTTGCGCCCCGTCCCCTTTTTTGCTCTGGGGAGGGCGTATCCGTCGCGCCACAAAACCTCAGATAAAACCTACCATAATAAACCTGTCCCTTTTTGGCAGGTGGGAGGAGATGTGTATGATCAAGGCAGTGCTGTTTGATATGGACGGCGTGCTGGTCGATACCGAGTGGTTCTACAACCGTCGTCGCGTGGCGTTTATGGAAGAGAAGGGGTTCCACTTTGACGAGATCCCCGATCTTTCGGGGTCTAACGAGCCTGCCATTTGGGAGGCGCTGGTGCCCGACGATGTTGAACTGCGCGAGCGCCTGCGCGTTGAATACAAGCAGGTCTATAGCCCGGACCATCCCGTTCCGTATGCCGAGCTACTCAACGAGCAGACAGAGCCGGTGATGCGCGAGCTGCACGAGCGCGGCGTGAAGTGTGCCATCGCGAGCTCGTCCTATCGCGAGCTTATTGACGAGCTGGTGGAGATTGCCGGCATTGCCGATGTGCTGGATTACACCATCAGCGGTCACGAGTGCAGCGCGTTTAAGCCCGACCCCGAGATCTACCTGCGCGCCATGGAAGCGCTGGGTGTGGAGCCCGCCGAGTGCCTGGTGATCGAGGATTCGCCTTTGGGGATCGAGGCTGGCAAACGTTCCGGCGCCCGCGTCCTGGCACTGCGTCCGCACGAGGGCGTCAACCTCGATCAATCGCGAGCCGATGCCGTTATCGATAATCTGACTGACATCCTATCTGCCATCTAGCAGCAAACCACCACAAAGGGGACAGGCACCTTCGTGGTGGTTTTTATTGGGGCGACGTTTTTTGAAGGCAGTCGACGCCAAAACCACCACGAAGGTGCCTGTCCCCTTTGTGGTGGTCCATGCTACAATCGCGGGCATGCCTCACAACTAGATCTGCCTTCGAAAGGAGCCTCCGTGGCGAACGCCATCGATCAGCTCACGGACCGCGTGCTCGTGCTCGGCCGCCTTACCATCGTCCGTCGCGCCATCACTGCCGTGGCGGTCACCATATCTGCCATTCTTCAAACGTTTCTGATCCAGGCGTTCATTCAGCCCGCCGACCTGCTTCCGAGCGGTCTCACCGGTGTCGCGGTCCTGCTCGATCGCGTTACCTCGCTCGGCGGCGTTCACATCGACATCTCGCTCGGTATGCTCGCGCTCAACATTCCCGTGGCGCTCCTATGTTGGAGCGGCATTAGCAAGCGCTTCGTCATCTTCTCGATGATGCAGGTCGTGCTCTCATCGCTGTTCCTCAACGTCTTTCACTTCGCGCCGTTTTTGGGCGACAAGATCATGCTCATCATTTTTGGCGGCGTGGTCTCGGGTCTGGGCGCTGCCATCGCGCTAAAGTCCGGCGCATCCACCGGCGGCACCGACTTTATCGCGCTGTGGGTCTCCAACCACACGGGCAAGACTATCTGGGGTGTCATCTTTGGTTTCAACTGCTTTATCCTGGCGATCTTTGGCTTTATGTTTGGCTGGGACAAGGCGGCGTACTCCATCGTGTTCCAGTTTATTTCGACCAAGACAATCGACAGCTTCTATCGTCGCTACGACCGCGTGACGCTGCAGATCACGACGCGCAAGGCGGACGAGGTCATGACCGCCTATGTTGACCATTTTCAGCACGGCATTAGCTGCGCCGAGGTCATTGGCGGATACAGCCGCGAGAAGATGTACCTGCTGCACGCCGTTGTATCGACCTACGAGAGCCAGGACATTATCAAGCTGGTGTGCGACATTGATCCCGGCGCCGTGATCAACGTGTTCCACACGCTCAACTTTGTGGGCGGCTGGTGGGGCGGTCATGTCGACGAGCCCATGCCCACGGCCGTTCCCGATCCCGACAAGCCCGCACGCATGGCCAGCAGGCAGGCGCGCCTCAGCGAGCAGGACAGCCTGCAGCAGGACGACGGCAAGTAGGGTTTTGGCATTTTGCTGGCCTGGCGCAATCCTGTCCGCTTGAGCCTCCCGAAAGCCTCGCTGCTTTCGGGAGGCTCTCGTTTGCCCAGATAAAACCTACCAAAATGAAGCTGTCGCTTTTTGGTAGGGAGGGTGTATCGTTTTATCAATATGAGATAACATGAAACTAGACGTTATATACGTATTAGTTATTTCAATATTTCGATAAGAGTGATTAGATATGCCTGCGCCCAAAAATGCACCGCTTTACCAGCAGATTTACGACGAAATCAAGGATGCGATCGAGAAAGGTGTTTATGCACCCAAGGAGCGTATTCCGTCCGAGCTTGAGCTAGCCGAGCAGTACGACGTGAGCCGCATTACGGTGCGCCGCGCCGTCGAGGAGCTGTGCTCCGATGGCTACCTGGTTAAGCAGCAGGGCCGTGGCACCTTTGTCTCCACGCCGCACATCAACCGCCAGTTCCACGCTTCGACGCTGCAGACGTTTACCGCGCTGTGTGCCGATAATGGCATGAAGGCGGGCGCGCATGTGGTCGATCGCCAGATTGTGCCGGCACGTCAAAACGAGATGGAGTTCTTTGGCCTGCAAAAGGACGCGCTGCTGCTGCATATTAAGCGCGTGCGTACAGCCGACGGCGAGCCCATCTTTGAGGAGAACATCTTTGTGCCGTTTGACGCCTACCGTGAGCTGTTGACGGCCGATCTTGAGGACAAGTCGATTTTTGCCGAGGTCGAGCGTGTTGGCGGAACGCCGATTGTCTCGGTTGGCTACCGCACGGTCGAGGCCGTTCGTGCCAATACCGAGCAGGCGGCCGAGTTGGGCATTGCTCCGCACGATCCCCTGCTCAACTTGCGTGCCGGCTTTACCGGTTCCAATGGCGAGCCGGTCCTGATGGGCAAGCAGTACTACGTGGGATCGCGCTACGTTATGGTGATGTAGGTTACGCGGTTTTGCCAAACCGCGTAACGGCTCGACGCTGCAAACGCCCCTAAGCGGCAATCTGACGTTCAATCGTCGGTCGCGTACCAAAGTACGCTTCCCTCCTCTTTCACGTCACCTTGCTCGCTTAGGGGCGTTTTCGCTGACTTTTGCTCAACCTGCGGGATTTCCGCGCTTGTCAAGAGACTAGTCGTTGGGGACGTTCTTAAACGACTGGTCATTCAAGAACGTCCCCAATGACTACCCGCAGAATGAGCGTGGCCGACAGCCGCGCGGCACCGGTCCGCGTGGCGGCGTATAATCGGCGGCAGATGATTCTGACGTTAGGAAACCATGACCGATAGCATGCAGCAGATGGCGCTCGACACGCTCGGCGCCTATTTTGGCTACACCTCGTTTCGCCCGGGACAGGATCGCATGGTGGATGCGATCCTTGCCGGCCGCGATGCGCTCGGCGTTATGCCCACAGGCGCCGGCAAGTCCATTTGCTACCAGGTGCCTGCGCTTATGCTGCCCGGCATCACCTTTGTGGTGAGCCCGCTGTTGTCGCTTATGGAAGATCAGACGCGCGCGCTGCTTGCGGCGGGCGCGCGCCCCAGCTATCTCAACTCCAGCCTTACCCCGGCTCAGCAAAACACGGTGCTCAAGCGGGCGCGCGAGGGCCGCTATCAGCTTATGTATGTGGCGCCCGAGCGCCTGCTCGAGCCGCGCTTTCTGGCCTTTGCGCAGGAAGCTGCGGCCGAAGGCGGCATTGGCGTTCCGCTCGTGGCCATTGACGAGGCCCACTGCGTGAGCCAATGGGGTCAGGATTTCCGCCCCGCCTACCTGCAGATTCGCGAGTTCATCGATTCCCTGCCGCAGCGCCCCATCGTGGCGGCCTTTACCGCTACGGCGACCGAGCGCGTGCGCGCCGATATCCAGCAAATGCTCGGCCTGCAAAACCCGGCGACCGTGGTGACGGGTTTTGATCGCAAGAACCTCTACTTTGGTTGCGAGGAGATGGGCGACAAGGCCAAGGCCGCGTGGGTGCGTGACTACGTGATCGCGCATTCGAGCGAGAGCGGCATCGTGTATTGCTCGACCCGCAAGACGGTCGATGCGCTGGCCGCGGAGCTTGCCGAGGCGCTGGACCCCAGCGGCATTCGCGTGGGCCGCTACCATGCCGGCATGGGCAACGACGCCCGCCGCCAGAGCCAGCGTGCCTTTATCGACGACGACATTCAGGTGATGGTTGCCACCAACGCCTTTGGCATGGGCATCGACAAGCCTAACGTGCGCTACGTGATCCATAACAACGTGCCCGAGAGCATCGAGGCCTACTACCAAGAGGCGGGCCGCGCCGGCCGCGATGGCGATCCGGCCAGCTGTCACTTGCTGTGGAACGGTAACGATTTTCGCATGCGCCGCTTTTTGATCGACCGCGGCGATGCGGCCGACGAGGCGCTTGACGACGAGCAGCGCGCGTGGGCGCTCCAGAACCGTTATCGCCTGCTCAGCCAGATGGAGGGCTACTGCAATACCACCGGCTGTCTGCGCGAATACATGCTGCGCTACTTTGGTGACGAGGCCGCGGCCGAGCATGCGGCAGCCGCCGCGGGCGGCACGGCAGACGACGCCGAGGGCTGCGGCAACTGCAGTAACTGCCTCACGCAGTTCGAGGTCGAGGATGTCACCGATATGGCCCGCGCTGCCGTGCGCTATGTGGCCACGCGACCCATGCGCTTTGGCAAGTCGCTCATCGCCGATGTGCTTCACGGCGGCAACACCGAGCGCATTCGCCAGATGCATCTGGACGAGGACCGCGGCTACGGTGAGCTGTCGAGCGAATCAGTCGGGCGCATCAAGGACATCATCGGCCAGCTGTGCGGCCGCGGCTACCTGGCCACCTCGCAGGGGCAGTACCCGGTCGTGGGGCTGGGTCCGCGTGCCGGCGAGGTCGAGGACGAGGCGTTCGCCTTTACCGTTAAGCGTCGCGCGTCCAAGCGCAAGGCCTCGGCCCGCGCCCGCCGTGCGGTGGATCTGCTGCGCGAGGAGGCCGAGCTGGATCAGCGCCCGCGCGTTGGCGACGATGCCGAGCTGTTCGAGCGCCTGCGTGCCCTGCGCAAGGAGATTTCGACCGAGCTGGAGATGGCGCCGTATATGGTCTTTTCCGACAAGGCCCTGCGCGGCCTGTGCCGCCTGCGCCCGCAGACGCGCGACGAGCTGATCCAGGTCAACGGCATTGGCGAGAAAAAGGCCGACGCCTTTGGCGAGCAGTTTATGGCGGCGATTGAAGAGTTTGAGTCCGAGCATGCGCGGGATGGGGCATAACGATGGCAACCGATAGCAAGACCGAACGTTCCGAGCGCGCCGAGGTGTCCGCCGTGCCGCTATACCAGCAGGTAATGGACGACCTAAAAGGCGAGATCGCGCGCGGCGTGTACGCTGCCGGCTCGCGCATTCCTTCCGAGATGGAGCTCGCGAAGTCCTACGGCGTGGGGCGCGTCACCGTGCGTCGCGCCATCGAGGAGCTGTCGCGTGCGGGGTATCTCAACCGCCAGCAGGGGAGGGGCACCTTTGTGTGCGCGCCCAAGCTCAAGCGCAAGATTCGCCAGAAGGGTGACGTCCAGAGCTTTACTGAGGGTTGTGCTGCCAACGACATGGTGCCGGGTGCGCGTCTGGTGTCGCGCACGGTGGTCGCGGCGACGCACGAGGATGCGGCGTTCTTTGGCGTGGAGCCCGGCTGTGAGCTTATCGTGGTCGAGCGCGTGCGCACAGCCGACGGCATCCCTGTCATGCTCGAGAACAACGCCTTTGTGCTCGCCGACCATCCCTACCTGCAGACGCTGGCCGATGAGGACCTTTCCGATAACTCAATCTTTGCGCTCGTCGCCGAGCATTCGGGTCGCGCGCCGCTCAAGTCCGACCCCTGCACCGTGGAGATTGCGCTTGCCGATGCTCAGGCGGCCCCGCTGTTGGAGGTGCCGGTCGGTGAGCCGCTCTTTTATATGGAGGCGTACTTTACCGATGAGGACGAGCGCCCCTTGCTGCTCGGCCGCCAAAAGATCGTGGGCTCGCGCTACGTCTTCGACATCTAACGTCCACAGATAGAACAATATAGAACAAATTTGCTAAGATGACTTCACGGGCGTTGTTGCACGTGTTATAAATAGGACAACATAGAACGACAGCAGGTACGAGCTGCCGTCGCTCAAGGCCGCCCCACAAGGAGGAACATCAGGATGAACGCACATGATCTGGTTCAGGAAATCATCGAGCGCAAAGGCAGGATCAAGAACGTCTTTTGGATCGCTTGTGGCGGTTCGATGATCGACCTGATGCCGGCCAACGAGCTGCTCAAGCGCGAAGCCACCACGTTTACCTCGGCGGTCTACACGGCACGCGAGTTTTGCCTGATGGCCCCCAAGAGCCTAGGGCCGAAGTCGCTCGTTATCGCCTGCAGCCACAGCGGCAACACGCAGGAGGTCATCGACGGCTGCGAGATGGCGCTGGCCGCCGGCGCCGAGGTCGTTGCCCTCACCGACTGCGAGGGCTCCAAGATCGACAACGGTAAGTGGACCACCTGGGTCTACCCCTGGGGCGAGGGCGTGTCGCAGGCCGAGGTGCCTCAGGGCATCGGCGCTCTGATCGCCGCCGAGCTGCTCGACCAGCAGGAATGCTACGAGGCGCTCGCCGACATGTGCGAGGGCCTCAAGCAGATGGATGCGCTGCTGCCCGCCGCCCGCGAGAAGGTCAACGCCGAGCTGGGCGCCCGCTTTGCCGAGCTCTGCCAGCAGCACAAGTTCTTCTATATCCTGGGCTCCGG
>JAXIZX010000364.1:0-2300 GCA_036303765.1 Collinsella sp.
ATCAACGCAACAACGACAACACAGAGCGACCTGGAGGAGAGAAGCGACCTAAAGATCGCCTTCGAGATTTTGAGCATATTCATCGCCAACCTTAACCTCATCCAGTCGGAACAGAGGGGCCGAACAAAATGCTCGGCCCTTATTACTTGCCGGCAAAGTCAATTTAACATAAACTGTTAAAAAGTAACCTGAGTTTTTTAAATTCTTCGGAGGTTATTATGAGTTCCGACAATCGCACTCCCCGGCTTCATTCCTTCCGCATCGCATGTGCGATAGCCTCTGCGACCCTTTGCGCCACCGCCATCGCACAAGTGGCGTTCTCCTTAAAGCCAGCAATCGAAGTGCTCGACAACCCTGTAATTGCAGACTCCCCCGCGTATCCAGCCCTTGCGATCTCGACATTGGTCCCTGCCGTCATCGGTATCGCTACGACCATCCTCAGCGCCGTTCTCGTGTGGACGATCAAGAGCGGAGACCCCTTCAAGAAAGGGTCTGCGACATGCTTGAAGGTGCTCGGCATTCTCTTCGTTGTTCAAGCTGCCACCAGCCTCTACGCCGGCTCACTCAAAACCTCCGTTTCGATGTTTGGCGGCGAGGGGGCCGTCGGCGCCCAAGAGATCGCTTCATCATTCGATTGGACCTCTCTGGTTCTCGGCATCGTCCTGTTCATGCTTTCCCAGCTCTTCTTGTACGCCCGAGAGCTGTACCTCGACTCCGACGAGATTGCGTAAGGAAACGCCATGCCCGTAATTGTTCGCCTCGACAAGATCATGGCCGAGCGAAAGATTTCCTCGAACGAACTTGCCGAAAGGATTGGAACCACGCCCGTGAACCTGTCCCGTATTAAAAAAGGGCATATTCGCGGCATTCGCTTCAACACACTCGAGCAGCTATGCCTCGCCCTTCGTTGCCAACCCGGAGACCTTCTCGAAGTCATGAGCGAGGAGGATGCCCGAAAGGAGTTCGGACTCGATTGGTCCGCCGAGGATTAGAGGGCGGTCGTACTCGCCCTGCACACGGGGATGCGAATCGGCGAGGTCTGCGGCCTTCGGTGGTGCGATGTGGATTTCGAGACGGGCCTGATCTCGATCAGACACTCGGTGGCGTACGCGAAGGGAATGGGTTCGTTTATCAAGGACACCAAGACCCATGACGCCAGGGGTATCCCCATCGACCCGGTCGGCCTACTCCCCTTCCTGAAGGAGACCCACGAGATCGACTGCGGAAAGCTGCGCTTGCGCGGCCTTACCGGGGCGGTCGAGATCGGGGACTGCTACATCCTGTCGGAGCCGGGCGCGACCTTCGCGACGACAAGCTATATCCGCAGGGCGTTCAAGACGTTCTCGGAGACCAACGGCCTCATGGGCACCAACGACGAGCTGATCACGTTCCACGGCCTTCGCCACACGTTCGCAACGCAGTGGATCCGCCAAGGCGGCGATATCAAGGCGCTCCAATCGATCCTCGGCCACAAGGACGCCATGGCGACGCTCAACGTCTACGCCGACATCGAGCCCATCTCCAAAATCCATAACATGCTGCGCGCCACGCCGTGCCTTTGGCGCGGGCACCTCGGGCCGAGGGTCGATCCGGGTCCCATGTTCCAACAGAGGATCCAGGAGTCCATCGAGACGCTCCAGGCGTTCGGCTACGGCATCACCGAGCCGGACGACCGAAATATCGCCATACGCGACGTGAAGACGAACAGTTGGCTCTAGCTCACCGAGTACGCGGCAGTGCTGGGCCCATCCCAACTGAGGTCACGGTGGTCCGATAGGGGCGCCGCCCGCGGCATGCGCCGCGGAGCGGTATCCCCTACCGAAGGGCGGGGATGCCCTCCGCTTCCAGTTCGGAATCAGCCGTCGGAGGCGTTCGGCTGACTGCGGGAACGGCCTGTCCGCTCAATGTGTTCGGCTGAGATCGGAAATCAACCCAACACGAGCCGGACACGCGCCAGACGGCTCTTCCCCGTACGGCCTTCCCCCTTACGCTCATGTTGCAGGCATGTAACGCCGCAGCGAGCGCGCCTTTTTTGCGCCAGACAGGTACAATGATGAACACTGTACCGTAGCGGAGCGCCCCGCGCGCGCCGCAATCACGCGAAAGGGTTTCCCATGGCCGAGATCTCGTCCTCCCGTATCGTCATCACCGTCCTTGGCAAGAACCGCCCCGGTATCGTCGCCGGCGTCACCCGTGTTCTGGGCGAGGCCAACGTCGACATCCGCGACATCACGCAGTCCATTATCGAGGACATCTTCACCATGACCATGCTGGCCGATACCGCCGAGTCCAAGCTCGAC
>JAXIZX010000365.1:0-2513 GCA_036303765.1 Collinsella sp.
ATATTAAACTGCAAAGACGAGCGTCGGGAAGACACGCCGAGGTCGCCGCGGACGGGTTGGTATAGGGAGAGGGCCTGACCCCATATCGTTGGGGTCGGGCCCGATTTTGCCTCTTGACAATGTCCTGCTCATATTAAAAGGAACGTCCCTAACTGCCGGATTACTTGTCGGTACCCAGCTTGTGCGGCTTGAAGGCGAGCGCGTTGACGAGTGCGTCGGTGGCAGACTTGACCGCTGCCGGCTGCGGGTCGTTGACGTGGTCCTCGGGGTGCACGGGCAGGTCCTTCTTGACCGCGTCGTGGATCAAGTTGAGATACTCGGTCACGCCGGTGGTCGATAGATGCGTGCCATCGCCGTCGAACAGGTCATTTCGGTTAGCGCTGTATCCGTACCAGTCGACAACGCGCACGTTCTTGTAGCGCGTGGCAGCGTTGGCAATGGCCTGGTTGGTCGAACCAACCCACGGCTGCGGGCTGCGCGTGTTTACAAACACCACGATGCGCTTGTCTCCGGCATGGGACATGATGGCATCGATCTGGTCGTCGGTCACCAAGCCGTTGGTGCCCAGGGCAAAGACCACGATTTTGCCGGCAAGGTTCTGCTGGATATAGCCCTCAAATGTCGCGCGCCCCGCATCAAACTGGCGGCCCTTTTCGGCATCGATATGGCTGTGCGGGAACACGCCGTCAAAGGTGTCTACGGCACGCAGCGACACGGAGTCGCCGATCATAAGCAGATCGTAGGAGCCATCGGGGAAGCCGTCGTTGTCCTTGTCGGTGTCGTCGGCCGCCTGCTGGTCGGTGGGCGCGGTGTTCTTGGCTTCCTTGTTCAGAACTTCGGCGCCCTCGCCGCTCAGCGCAGACGTCTCGGGCACAAAGATCAGGCCGCCCAGTGCAACGACCAACACGACAGCGCAGGCTGCGCAGACAGGGATGTGCGTGCGTGCCCAGTTGGCGGGCGTGGTGGTGCCATCGCGGAATTCGGCGACGGTGCGCCCAAAGGCGCCCTTCCTAAACGGAGTCTCGATAAAGCGATAGCAGCACTCTGCCACGGCGACCACCAACAACACCTGCAAAATGTACTGCCACCACGGCGTATCGTTGATGTTGGCGACCGGGTTCATGAGGAGCAGCAGCGGATAGTGCCACAGGTAGATGCTGTAGGAGCGCTTGCCAACCCACACGAGTGGCTCGGCGGACAGCGCGCGGGCAACCATTCCCTGGGGCTGCACGCAGGCCGCGATGACCATGAGTGTGAGGATCGAGCACAGCAGCGTGCCTCCGCGATACTGGAAGGCGGTGTAGCCGTTGGTGAGCGCGACCATGGCGGCAAGGCCAACCAGACCCACGACGCCCAACACATCGATGGATGCGGGCGAGGACCAAAAACGCACGAGGGCGCTCGGCTGTGCCGGGGCGGTCTCGGCTGCTTCGTCGGCTTTCTCGCCAGGCTTGCCCTCGGCGTTCTTGCCGTGCTTGGCGGCGCCAGCTAGGCGATTGAGCCCCAAACGACGAGCGAGACGCACCGGCGCCAGGTCGCGATCGGGGATAAAGGCCATCCAGGCACCCAGCAGCAGCGAGAACACACGGGTGTCGGTGCCGTAGTACACGCGGCTGGGGTCGGCGGCGGGGTTATAGAGCACCATCATGGCGATGGCGGAGACAGCAGCCAAGCCCAGAACCACGCGGCGCGTGTTGGGCTTGCTCACATGCATGGATACCATGGCAAACAGCAGCGGCGGCCAAATCAGGTAGAACTGTTCCTCGATGGCAAGCGACCAAAAGTGCGTGAGCGGTGAGGGGTCGCCCAGAGCATTGAAGTACGAGACGTTTTGAGCAATCTGCCACCAGTTGTTAAAGAACAGCAGCGACGGCAAGATGTCGGGGCGCATCTTGGTGAGCATCACGTGGTTAAAGATGGTACACAGCGCGCAGGTCACCACCACGACGGTTACCACGGCGGGGACCAGGCGACGGATGCGGCGAATCCAGAAGCTCTTGAGGTCGATGCGGCCGGTCTTAGCGACTTCGTTGAGCAGCAAGCGCGTGATCAGATAGCCCGAAAGCACAAAGAAGATCGTGACGCCGAGCAGACCGCCCTGCGCCCACGTGAGGTTAAGGTGATAGAGCACCACCGCGACGACGGCGAGCGTACGCAGGCCGTCAAGGGCAGGGATGTAGCGGGATTTGGGGCGAGCAGGCGTCTGCTCCGCGGCGGGAGTGTTGGCGCGGCCCGCGTTGTTGGCAGAAGCACGATGGGGGCTCACGGTGCGTCGCGGTTCGTTGGCACGGCGTTCGCCCTTCACGCGTTCGTGCGGCGCCGGCTCGTTGCCCGTGCGGCGTCGACCGCGCGAGCCCGATTGCGAGAGTTGTTCCATAAAACATCATCCAATGACGAGAATAATCAGCACGCCTTCATTGTAGCTGCCTGCTCCTGTGAATGCTTGCTGCTGGCGCAAGCTCAAGCGCGCGTCCACATCAAAGTGAACTAAAGTTATAGGGGGTGCGAGAGTG
>JAXIZX010000366.1:0-2188 GCA_036303765.1 Collinsella sp.
ATCGAGCGCACGGGCAGCTACCATGGCCTGTACCATGTGCTGGGCGGCGTGATCAGCCCCATGGACAAGATCGGTCCCGAGCAGCTGCATATCCGCGAGCTGCTGGCGCGCCTGGGCCACGAGGACATCCACGAGGTCATTATCGCCACCAACCCCAACATCGAGGGCGAGACCACGGCGAGCTACCTTGCTCGCACCATCAAGCCATTGGGCGTTGAAGTATCGCGTCTTGCGAGCGGCCTTCCCGTGGGCGGCGACTTGGAGTATGCCGACGAGCTTACGCTTGGCCGCGCTATCGAGGCCCGCCGCGCGATCTAGGCGGCGTCAGCTCCACGGCATGTCCCGTCGGCCTGCCGCACGGGGCACTCATAATTGGGCACGCGTTCATTCATTTGTTGTTCAACAAACCTGCTTTTCATCCGCTTATCGCGTGGATGGGTCCGTCTGCACCTCGTATTTGCCCATTCGTTGCGCAACCTTTTGGGTTCGCTGATACACTCAAATGTGAATATGAAAGAATGCGCCGCTTTTAAGCGGCGTGTTTTTGTTGGAGGAGAACGCATGCGGCCCGGGGGCATTCAGACAAAGCGTGGCGCCGCGGTGCGCATGCGACGCCGGCTGGGCCTGGCGCCTCGGGCGTATGTGCTGCTGTCTTGTTCGCTGGCGCTGGTCGTTGCCGGCGTTTCTGCCTACGGTTTGGCCGTGCCACCTATGGTGCAGGCGCGTACCGCGCGCGAGCTGCGCATGGGGCATAAGGCCAAAAGCGATTTGGGCACCACAACCGGATACGCCTGGGCGAGTGTAGTCACGCACGTCGTGTTTGATGTCGACGACGCGGGCGGCGCCGATGCGCCGGACAACGAGATCACGCTTGCCAACGGCAAGACCATCGTGCTCACCAACACCAAGATCATCGATCGGTTGTCCAACAATAGCGTGGCGGCAACGGTGAATAAGGTCGAGCAGCAAAAGGAACAGGACGCCCAGCAGTCCGGAAAGCCCGGTAGCTCGGATACTTCTGGCTCCGGCTCGGATTCGTCGAGTTCGGGCGGCGGCTCTGGGTCGGGTTCCTCTACCGGAGGGTCTGTAAACGGCGGCTCGACGGGCGGCAACACTGACAGCGATGCAAACTCCGGTGGCCTTTCCGCTGCTGAGGAAGAGAGCATTCACAGTTGGCTTGTGACCAAGTACAACATGCTCGACGGCTATGTTTCTCGTGCCAATGACGTGGTCTCGACCTATAACTCTACGGGAGATCCCAGGCCGTGCGACAGCCTGGTCGGGGAGATGTTTGTCATTCGAGCCGAGTTCGGTCGTCAGACATTCTCGCCCCGGTCAAGGTGGTATCAGCAGTATGCCAATCTGTGGGGCTGTTACACCAACCTATGTCAATGGGTCGGCCATTACGGCGATGATGACGTCGCGCTCGGTAACTTCAACAATAACGTGGCGGCGCTTGCCCTATGATGACCGATCTTGCATCCACCACACCACAATCGCTCGGTCGCGATCCCATGGTCGGCCTGCGCCTGGCGCGTGTCGACGGGTTTGAGCCGGCCATTGCGCTCGGTCAGGACGAACTGCCTGCCTATCTGCGTCGTTTTACGATACTGTTTGCCGACGATGCCACCATGCGCCGTGGCGGTATCGGCCGCGTGACGCGTGCTGTCAACGCCCAAGGCGAGGACGTAGCACTCAAACAGCTCATCTTGCCGACGCGCGATGAGTTTGACGACGATGCCGCCCATGAGTCGCTGGTCGCCAAGTTCAAAGCGGCATTTCGCGAGGAATATGAATGCCATCGCGCCCTTTCGGGCCTTAAGGGCTTTCCCCGCCTCTATGGCTGGGGCGAGGTTGACGGTGTGCCTGCAATTGTCATGGAATGGGTCGAGGGCGAGACGCTCGCCCGCTTGCGCTCGCGACTCGCCGTGGACGATGCCGGACGCCTATCGCCGCTTGTGGCGGCGCGTCTGGGTCGCGACCTGTTCGATCTGCTCTGCCGTATGAGCCTGGTGGGCGAGGGCTTTGTCCATCGCGATATCTCGCCCGCTAATATTATGGTGCGTACGGCGCGCCTGCCGCTTGACCGACAGCTTGCCGAGGGCACCTTTGACCTGTGCCTGATCGACTTTGGCTCGTCGCTGGCGCTTGAGCCTGCGTCGGCCGTGGCCGGTACCGGCGGCAAGGC
>JAXIZX010000367.1:0-4382 GCA_036303765.1 Collinsella sp.
CCGGTCTTCCCTTGGCCGAGGACGCGGTGGCCGATATCGACATCTCGCCGTTTGCCAACAGTGCTATGGACGGATATGCCGTGCGCTCGGCGGACTTGGCTCAGGCGTCTGGCGAGGCGCCGGTGACGCTCGACGTTATCGGATACGAGGCCGCGGGCCATGTGTTTGAGGGCGCTCTTGGCCCGGGCGAGACGGTCCGCATCATGACGGG
Source organism: Collinsella sp. (assembly GCA_036303765.1). Lineage (GTDB taxonomy): Bacteria > Actinomycetota > Coriobacteriia > Coriobacteriales > Coriobacteriaceae > Collinsella. The sequence goes on from JAXIZX010000367.1 coordinate 212, forward strand.
CGCGCCGGTACCCGAAGGTGCCGATGCCGTGGTGAAATACGAGATCGTCGAGGTGCTTGACGGCGATGGCAACGAGGGCTCGCACGTGAGCTTCTCGGCGCCGGCAAAGGTGGGGGAGAACGTTCGCTCTGCCGCCGAGGAGGCCCATGCCGGCGATATCGTGATGCGCGCCGGCGAGGTTGTGGCTCCGGCCGGCGCCGGCTTGCTGGCAAGCGCCGGATACGCGAGCGTGAAGGTCCATGCCGCTCCGCGCGTGGGCATTATCTCGCTGGGCACGGAGCTGGTCGCGCCGAGTGAGCTGCCGGCGCGCGGGCAGATTCGCGACTCCAACTCGTCGGCGCTGATGGCCGAGGCGCTCGATGCCGGCGCCGAGCCCGTGTTCTACGGTATTGCGCCCGACGATGAGCGGGCGATTGGCGAGCTGGTGCATCGCGCCACGCGAGAGTGCGATTTTGTCATTACGAGCGGCGGCGCCTCGGCGGGCGATTACGACTACGTGACGGCGCTCGTCCGGCGCGAGGGCGTGGTGCTGTTCGATCGCATCTCGATGCGTCCGGGCAAGGCCATCACGTTTGGCTTGCTCGGGGGCAAGCTCTACCTAGGGCTTTCAGGCAATCCGGCCGCGGCGTATGTGGGCTTTGAGATGCTTGCCCGTCCGGCGATTCGCAAGATGCGCGGCTTTGCCGAGGGCGTGCGTCCCGTGCAGCAGGCGACGCTCACGCACGGCGTGAAAAAGCGCCAGGACCGACGCTTCTTCGATCGCGCCACGGTTTTGCGCGACCCCGAGACCGGTGAGCTGTTGGTGACCGAGGCCAAGACGCAGAATTCGGCGCTGCTCGGCACGATGCAGCGGTCCAACTGCCTGCTGCGTATTGACGAAGGACCGTGCGAGCTCAAGGCGGGCGACGTCGTGGATGTCGTGCGTGTCGACCTGCCCGAGGGCACGGTGTTGTAGGAGGAAGACTATGGAGTTGAAGATTTCGATCGTGACGTGCTCGGATACGCGCGATCTTGCTCAGGACGAGGCTGGAGCCGCACTCGAGGAACTTATCGAGGCGCAGGGCTGGACGGTCGTCTCACATGTGGTCGTGCGCGACGACGCCAGCGAGATCGGTGATGCCATTGTGGAAGCTGCCGATGAGTGCCACGCCAATGTCGTGCTCACCTGTGGCGGCACGGGACTTTCGATGCGCGACGTGACGCCCGAGGCGACGCGTGCCGTCTGCGACCGCGATGTGCCGGGTATTGCAGAGGCAATCCGCGCGTACTCCATGACCAAGACGCGCCGCGCTATGCTCTCGCGCGCCGTGTGCATGCAGCGTGGGCATACGCTTGTCATCAACTTTCCGGGATCCACGAAAGCGGCCCGCGAAAGCTGGGAGGCCGTGAGCGATCAGCTGGAGCACGCGGCCCAAATGACGGCGGGCGGCGGACATACCAAATAAGCGGTTTACCTACGGCGGGGCGACCTGAACGGCTGCTCCGCCTTTGTTTTCCGCCGAAGCGACGCCGAGGTGCACGGCAACTCGAAACTATATTCTCTAGCGAGAATAATTTCTCATTATCATTATTCGCGCGGAAGTATAATCTAGTAACAGAATAAAGCCTGCGGCGGGGTGCCCGGGCATAGCGTTCGAAAGGGTTGAATATGTTCGATATGGTTTCACGCCGCGGTTTTGTCTCGCTTTCTGCTGCCGCTGCCGCCGGCCTTGGCCTTGCCGGCTGCTCGGGCAACAAGACGTCCGAGCCCGCTGGTTCCGATGCCGGCTCCGTCAAGTCTTCCTCTAAGAAGAAGGCTGTCGAGCTGCAGGTCTTTGCCGCTAACTCGCTCGAGAAAGCTCTGCCCGAGGTTCAGGAGCTCTACACCGAGCAGACCGGCACCACGTTTGCCGACACGCAGTTTAAGGCGTCTGGCGACCTTGTCGAGCAGATGCGCGCCGGTGCCGCCGTCGACGTGCTCATCACGGCCTCCAAGGGCACCATGGACGACGCCGAAGCCGCCGAGCTCGTCGATGCCGACACGCGTGAGGACATGTTCGTCAACGACCTCGTGATCATTCGCGCCGAGGGCTCCGATACTAAGGTCGAGGCCATCGCCGACGTCGCGAATCTGGACGGTAAGATTGCCATCGGCGACGCCAAGACCGTCCCCGCCGGCAAGTACGCCAACCAGGCGCTGGCTTCCGTGGGCCTCTATACCGGTACCGAGGGCGACGACGGCGAGTACGCGCCCGAGCTCGCCGACAAGGTAGCCCTGGCCGACAAGGTCGGCACCGCTGCGTCTTACGTCTCTACAGGCGACTGCGTGGCGGGTTTTGTCTACAGCTCCGATATCTTCCGCTACGACGGCATCGAGGAGGCCTTCGTGTGTCCTGAGGATTCGCACAAGCCCATCGTGTACCCGGGTGCTGTCGCCGATGGCTCCGAGCACGCCGACGAGGCCAAGGCGTTTATCGACTTTTGCCTGTCCAACAAGAAGGCTCAGAAGATTTGGGCTAAGTACGGCTTTGAGCTTTCCGCGTAGTGCGGCTTGGCGCGATAATTCCATCGTTTTGTGTTTCACTCCGTCCTTGTATTCGCTTGGAGCTTTTCGTGCTTAATAGATTTCGCATGCTTGTCGCCTGTGCTTTGATCTTCGCGCTTTGCTGGGTGCCGGGATTTGCGTTTGCTGGGGACGCTGAGGATGGGTCCCAGGTTGCTGCGACCGCTCATGGGCTTTCCTATGGGATCGAGGGTTTTGAGCGGTTGGCCAAGGGGACCGCTCGTGCCATGGAGGGCCAGCCTGAGGGCTACCGGTTTCCCGTTGACGAGGACGTGGACCTTGTAGTGGCGCCTGCTGCCGATCGCGTTGTGGTGTGGATATCGCCCAAGGCGGTCGAGAAGTATGGGTTGGATCCGCAGGATAACGAGTGCGTATCGGGTCTCAAGGCCCTCGTCTGTAAGCTCGACAGCGCAAACTGCATGGGAGGTGCGCAGCTAGGGGACGTGAATCTTCCTTGGTATGTCACGGCGGAAACAACGTTTGATGCCGGTGGGTATACCTATGGCTTTGACGAGCGCGGTGCGGATGGGGACCGCTATGTGGTGATTGCATCAGCCTCGGGTGATGCCAAGGGCGGCGCGCGTTGGCTTGATAGCGCTCAAATGGTAGAGGCGTCGTCTGTCATGTTGCGGGATGAGCAAGGGCCCTTGACCTCTCTGGTCTCCTTTTTGGGCGACATCGACTATCGCCCGTTTTGGGTGTCCATTAAAACGAGCGGCCTTGCCCTGGTGATCTCCCTTGCGCTGGGCCTGTTCGCCGCGTGGAAGACTATGGGTACCTCGAGTCGCATCAAGGGCCTGCTCGACTCGGTCTTTACCATCCCCATGGTGTTGCCGCCCACGGTCTGCGGCTTTTTGCTGCTTATGCTGTTTGGTCGCTCGACCGGGGTGGGCCAGTGGCTGATTGCGCACGGCGTCTCGATTGTCTTTACGTGGCCGGCGGCGGTGATCTCTGCCGTGGTGGTATCGTTCCCCCTGGTCTACCGTACGGCGCTCGGCGCCTTTGAGAGCCTCGACACGCAGATGCCTGACGCCGCGCGTACCCTGGGATGGTCCGAGCGTCGCATCTTTGCCAAGCTTATGATGCCGCTTGGGTGGCCTTCTATTGCCGCTGGTACGGTCCTCGCCTTTGCCCGCGCGATGGGAGAGTTTGGCTGCACGCTGTTCTTTGCGGGCAACTACGCCGGCATTACGCAGACCATCCCCATTGCGATTTACTTTGAGTGGATGGGCGGCAACACCTCGGTGGCCCTCTTTTGGGTCGCCGTTGTGATTGCGTTCAGTTTCCTGGTCATCCTATTCATCAACATGTACACGGCGCATTCGCAAAAGTATCGCGAGCGGGGCCTTTCCCGTGCGGAGCGCAAGCGGATCAAAGATCTTGCCGGACAGGGCGATTCGCTCGACCCGGCGGGCGGCGATGCCTTGCGTATCGATCGCGAGGCGCTGGCCGAGCTCATGCGCGATGATGCCGCTTTGCAGGGAGGTCGATAGGCCATGTCGCTCGTTCTGGATATCAAAAAGCGCTATCCCGGGTTTATGCTCGACATGCAGCTTGAGGCCGGCGAGGATCGTGTGGCGCTGCTCGGTGCCTCGGGTTGCGGCAAGAGCTGTACGCTGCGCTGCATCG
>JAXIZX010000368.1:0-7769 GCA_036303765.1 Collinsella sp.
CGTTGTAGCTGTACTTGTAGCTGCCGTGGATGTCGTTGGTGTGCATGACGGCCACGGAGCCGTCAATGGCGGCGGGCAGGTTCCCCGCGAAAGCGAGGCTTGGGATGCCTGCGAGCGCGCCGGCAAACAACGCGGCGGCTAACGCAAGGCGGGGGAGTCTTTTCATGGCAGTTTCCTTAGTCCTTAGCCAGAATGTCTGGTTGAATATCGGATTATCGACATAATATGCGAAAACCGCCGCAAGGGCGCCTGTCCCTTAGCGGCGGTTTTGACGTTTGCGCAGATAAAACCTGCCAAAATAAACCTGTCCCTTTTTGGCAGGTTTTAGCTCAGCAGCATGCGGTCGTTGGCGAGCTCGCCGCCCGAGACCTCCTCGAACTTCTGCAGCAGGTCGGCTACGGTGAGCGACTTCTTCTCATCGCCCGCCACGTCGTAGATCACGTGGCCTTCGTGCATCATGATCAGACGGTTGCCCAGACGGATAGCGTCGTTCATGTTATGCGTGACCATGAGCGTGGTGAGGTGGTTCTCGTCGACGATCTCCTCGGTCAGATTGAGCACCTTAGAGGCCGTCTTGGGGTCGAGGGCCGCGGTGTGCTCGTCGAGCAGCAGCAGGCGTGGCTTGGTGAGCGTGGCCATGAGCAGGGTGAGTGCCTGGCGCTGGCCGCCCGAGAGCAGGCCGACCTTGGCGTTGAGACGCGTGTCCAGACCAAGGTCAAGGCGCTTGAGCAGCTCAACGTACTCATCTTTCTCGGCCTTGGTGACGCCCCACGAAAGGCCGCGACGCTGGCCGCGACGCTTGGCGAGGGCCAGGTTCTCGGCGATTTGCATGTCGGCAGCGGTACCGCGCATGGGGTCCTGAAACACGCGGCCCAGGTACTTGGCGCGCTGCGACTCGCTCAGGCGCGAGATGTCGGTGCCGTCGAGCTCAATAACGCCCGAATCGAGCGGGTACACGCCGGCGATCATGTTGAGCAGCGTGGACTTGCCGGCGCCATTGCCGCCGATCACGGTTACAAAGTCGCCGTCATTCAGGGTGAGGTCGACGCCGGTGAGCGCGCGCTTCTCGGTGACGGTGCCCTTGTTAAAGGTCTTCTTGACGTGCGAGAGCTTAAGCATCTGCCTCATCCCCCTTCGTGTAGGAGCTGCGGAGCTTATAGCGCTCCCAAACCACGGGCACGCACAGGGCCACGGCGACGATCACGGCGGAGAGCAACTTCATGTCGTTGGCGTCCATGCCCAACTGCAGCACGATGGCGCGGATAAGGAAGTACACCACGGAGCCAAAGACGGCGGAGGCAAGACGGACGCTAAACTGCGTGAGGCCGCCGGGCAGCAGACGGCCGAGCACCTCACCGATAACAATGGCGGCAAGACCGATAACGATGGCACCGGTGCCCATACCAATGTCGGCATACTTCTGGCTCTGGCAGATAAGCGCGCCCGAAAGGCCGATGAGGGCGTTGGAGAGCACGAGGGCGATCATCTTGGTGGAGTTGGTGTTGACGCCCAGAGCGCGGATCATGTACTCGTTGTTGCCGGTGGCGCGCAGCGCCGAGCCGATCTCGGTGCCAAAGAACCAATACAGGATGGCAACGATAGCCACGGCGAGCAGGATGCCCAAGATGATGGCAACGGTGGACTGCGGCAGACCGGTCATATTGCTGACGGCCGAGAACACGGTGCCCTTGGCAAGAATTGGCGTATTGGACTTGCCCATGATGCGCAGGTTGATGGACCACAGGCTGATCTGGGTGAGGATTCCGGCGAGGATCGCGGGAATCTCGAAGACGGTGGTCAAAATGCCCGTGACGGCACCCGCGATGGCGCCGGCGCACATACCGGCCAGCACGGCGAGCAGCGGGTCGACGTTGTTATTGACGATGAGCACAGCGCAGACGCAGCCGCCGAGGGCAAAGCTGCCGTCGCAGGTCATATCGGGAATGTCGAGCAGGCGGAACGTGATAAACACGCCAAGCACCATAATGCCCCAGAGGACGCCCTGCGAAACGGCGCCCTGCAATGCAATGAGCATGCTTCATACCTCCTAGGATAGGGTGGACACGTGATTCACCATAATAGCGGTAACAATGCATAGAAGAGTTACGGACAGACGTTTTGTTTTACCTGAAACAAGCAGGGCGGACGCCGGTCTACAGCGCCCGCCCCTGTGGCTCAGATATTGAATAACGCGGCTAAAGCGCGAGCACGGGCTCTAGACGCATGCCGCGTATGGCATTACGCGTCCAGGGCGGAAAGGTCGATGCCCAGGGCCTCGGCCATTTCGTCGTTCTTGACGACGACCAGGTCCTTGCTCGAGAGGTGCTTGATCGGCATATCCTCGGACTTGGCCTCGCCCTTCAGGATCTTAACGGCCATCTCGCCCGCGGCGTAGCCCAGGTCCTCATAGCTGATGGAGAGGGTAAACAGGCCGCCGGCCTTGCACATGCCCTCCTCGCCGGTCACAAAGGGAAGCTTGTTCTCCTTGCAGATCTGACCGACCAGCGAGGCGCCCGCGGCGAGGGTGTTGTCGGTGGGGGAGTACAGCGCGTCGACCTTGCCCACGGCAGACTCGACGACGGACTGAATCTCGTTGGAGCTCGAGACGGTGAAATCGGTGTACTCGAGGCCCAGCTTGTCGAGCTCCTTCTTGGCGGCCTTGATCTGGACGTCGGAGTTGGACTCGGCGGTGCAGTAGAGCAGGCCGACCTTTTTAACGTCGGGCAGGACCTTCTGCATCATCTCGAGCTGCTCGGCGACCGGGGTGAGGTCGGAAGCGCCCGTGACGTTGGTGCCGGGCTTGTCGTTGTCCTGGACCAGGCCGGAGGCGGCGTAGTCGGTGATGGCGCAGCCCACGATGGGGATATCGGCCGTGGCGCCGGCGGCAGCCTGCGCGGCGGGCGTGGCGATGGCATAAATCAGGTTGACGTTGTCGCCCACAAACTTGTCGGCAATGGACTTACACGTGGACTGGTCGTTCTGGGCGTTCTTCTGGTCGATCTTGACCTTAAGGCCGCTCTCCTTGATGGCCTTGACAAAGCCGTCGTTGGCGGCATCGAGTGCGGAATGCTCGGTGAGTTGCAGAACGCCGATGGTGTAGTCGGAACCGGCGGCAGCAGAGCCGGAACCAGAGTTGCCGCCGCATCCGGCGAGCGGGGCGAGCGCGAGCAGGCCGGCGGAGACCAGAAGGCTCCTGCGACTGATGGTGATGTCCTTCATATCATTACCCCCAGTATAAAAATGGCTGGAAACACTGCACTGGGACAAAGTGCAAGTGGAACTATAGTAGCGCTGATGTCCATTTTTACAACAGCCTGGCGGGTTTTTTAATACAGAATCGGATGGGCGGTACGGGTAGTCGAATGGGCGGCGGAGGGTCTTATGCGGCGGAGGAGGCGTCGTCCTCCTCGTCGAGGGCGGCGAAGAGCTTCTTGCCGTCGAGGAGACGTGTGGTGACGTTTCTCATGCGACCAATCTCTACGGTGCGCAGCGTGTCATCGGCACCTCGGGCGTCATAGACCGTTCCCAGCAAATACGAGATGCCATCACGCTGCCTGATGGCAAAGGGGCGGAGTGTCATCCGTGCTACTTCGGTTTCGCCACGTGCCGTGACGCTCGAAATATCAAAACTCACCGTGGTTCCATGGTCGATGGCCTGCTCGACGAGCTCGCACGTGTCGATGCGCTTGATGGGCGTGCGTGTTGCCTTGGTAGCCTTGCTGCCTGCGCTCGGAACGGGTTCGGGTGTATCGAGGTAGCCGCGAACGTCGGCACTCGCCATGGCAACTAAGTGCTGCGCCATGCTCTTGCGGATAGCGATAGGCGTGGAGCGGTTGCGCATGACCATACCGTGGAGCCGGATGATCTCTTCATCGGTGAGCGGGCGGGTAAGAAGTTTGTAGCCCACGCCGCGTTTGTACTCAATTTCGTATCCGGCATGGCGAAGCGCGGAGATGGCGGTGTAGATGCTGCGCCGCGCCGCCGAGATGGGCATGCGAGCGGGGTCGTCGGGATGGGAGAGGCGCCGGATCAGCTCATCGGAAAGTATGGCCTTGTCTTCGCCGGTGTTTTCGCTCAAGAGCTGCAGGATGCGAACGGCGCGATAGGCTGCCATCGAGGCGGCGCCTCTCGTCGTGGTGTCGTAGGTTTCAACAGCGGCTTCGGTCATCGTGCCCACGTCCTTTCCGTTTTGGGTGGCGACGGTATGGAGCCTAGGACGCGGGGCTTTCCCAGGGGCGCAGGGCGCTCTGGGCGGTCGGTAGTCGTCGGCAAACGGCGGGTTGAGTTTTCAACAGCCCTACTCAACTGACCAAAAACTTGCCAAAAGCTTGACGGATGCTGTTGAAAAAAGCGTCTCTCGACCGATGTCGAGAGACGCTTGTGCGATGAGCGTTGGCGTGTGGCGACGCGAGCTAGCGTCCGACGATTAGAAGTCGGCGTTGCCCACGGTGCGCGGGTGCGGCAGGACGTCGCGGATGTTGCCCACGCCGGTCAGATACATGACCAAGCGCTCGAAGCCCAGACCGTAGCCGGCGTGCTTGCAGGAACCGTAGCGGCGCAGGTCAAGGTAGTACTTGTACTGCTCGGGATTCATGCCCAGGTCCTTGATGCGGGCCTCGAGCAGATCCAGGCGCTCCTCGCGCTGGGAGCCGCCGATAATCTCGCCGATACCGGGAACCAGGCAGTCGGCGGCGGCGACGGTCTTGCCGTCCTCGTTCATGCGCATGTAGAATGCCTTGATCTCAGCCGGGTAGTCGGTCACGAAGGTCGGGCGCTTAAAGTGCTCCTCGGTCAGGAAGCGTTCGTGCTCGGTTTGCAGGTCGATGCCCCAGCTCACGGGGTAGTCGAACTTGTGGCCGTCGGCGACTGCCTGCTCCAGGATCTCGACGGCCTCGGTGTAGGTAACGCGGGCAAAGTCGGAGTTGGCGACATGGTCCAGGCGCTCGAGCAGACCCTTGTCCACAAACTTGTTGAGCATATTGAGCTCGTCGGGGCAGGTGGCCATAACGTCCTTAAGGACGTACTTGAGCATGGCCTCGGCGTTGTCCATGTAGTCGTTAAGGTCGGCAAAGGCCATCTCGGGCTCGATCATCCAAAACTCGGCGGCGTGGCGTGTGGTGTTGGAGTTCTCGGCACGGAAGGTGGGGCCAAAGGTGTACACGTCACCAAAGGCCATGGCAAAGTTCTCGGCATTGAGCTGGCCGGACACGGTGAGGCTTGCATGCTTGCCAAAGAAGTCCTGGCTCCAGTCGACCTCGCCGGACTCGGTGAGGGGCGGATTTTTGGGGTCGAGCGTGGTCACGCGGAACATCTCGCCGGCGCCCTCGCAGTCACTCGTGGTGATGATGGGGGTGTTGACGTAGACAAAGCCCTGCTCCTGGAAGAAGCGGTGGATGGCGGCAGCCGCGACAGAGCGGATGCGGAACACGGCGCGGAACAGGTTGGTGCGCGGGCGCAGATGCTGCTGGGTGCGCAGGAACTCGACGGTTGCGCGCTTCTTCTGCAGCGGGTAATCCGGGGCGCTGACGCCCTCGACCTCGATGGAGGTGGCAGAAAGCTCGAAAGGCTGGGGCGCATCGGGGGTCAGTTTGACGGTGCCGGTGCAAATGAGTGCGGCCGAGACGTTTTGATGGGCGATCTCGTCGTAGTTGTCGAGTGCCTCGCGGTTCATGACGACCTGCAGGTCGCGGAAGCAGCTGCCGTCGTTGAGCGTAACAAAGCCAAAGTTCTTCATGTCGCGGACGGACTTGACCCAGCCGGCGACGGTGACGGTTTGGCCGCCGAGCGACTCGGCATCGGCATAGAGCTGCGCGATTTTGGTGCGGTTCACGTATCCTCCCATAACGGTTGAATGATAGTTATCCATACAGTTCGATATTCTAGCAGCTCGGCTCATTTGAGCTATACAGATAAGGCATTGGCGGGATGGTTTTTCAAACGAAAAGCGCCCGCGGCCAAATGGTCGCGGGCGCTTGACGAGGTGCCTTTTGGCTGTGTGGCGTGGGGCCTGGCTACTTGGTCTTGGCAACCAGCAGCGGGTCGCCCAGCTTGACGAGCGGGTTGCCGCCGATAAGCGTTCCAGACTCGCCGACATGGTCGATGCTCTTAAGACGATCGAGCTCGGAGACGATGACGGTCACGATGTCCTCGTGACCAGCGGCCTTAATGGCCTCGCGGTCGAAGCTGATGAGCGGCTGGCCTGCCTTGACCACATCACCCATCTCGACAAAGCGGGCAAAACCCTTGCCGTTCATTTCCACGGTGCCCAGGCCAACATGGATGAACACGCGCAGGCCGTCCTCGGTGATCATGCCGATGGAGTGGTTGGTGACAGTGGTGGCACCGATGCGGCCGTTGGCGGGCGCATAGATGGTGCCGGTAATGGGCTCGATGCCATAGCCCTGGCCAAGCATGCCCGAGGCGATCGTCTCGTCGGGAACCTCGTTCAGGTTGACGAGCACGCCGTTGACGGGGGCATAGATGACGCCTTCGCGGGTAGCGAAGCTTGCTGCGGGCGGAACGGACGCCTCGCCGGTCGAGGTGAAGGTGGACTTAAGCGAATCGAGCAGACCCATAGTTGCCTCCAACTTAAATAGGCGCATATCGCGCGTTTGGTTTGCCGGAAACGTTTCACATGTGTTTCGCGGTTTGGTCAACGCCCCTATTCTACGCTGCTCAACGATACCTCTGAACTGGGATTATGTGATATATCAGTTGAAGGGAAACTTATTGCCGGAGTGTTTCTGCGCCACGGGTTCAAGTGGGGTACGCTTGAAGGCGAAAAATAAGGGCGCATAATTTGCGCGAAGGGAGCACATATGATTGTCGAGAACCATGCGCTGTGGGGCGAGGAGCCGACCGAGGATTATCCGGCGACGTTTACGTATTTGGGTGCCGAGCCGTTGCCCGATAAACCGAATGGCCGCCGCCCCGCGGTGATTATCTGTGGCGGAGGTGCGTTTACGCATATCGCTCCGCATGAGCAGGATCCTGTGGCGTTTGCGTTTTTGGATCACGGTTACCAGGCCTTTGTGCTCAACTATGTCACGAGTTCTACGGGTGACGTGAGCTTTCCGCATCCCCAGGCAGATCTTGCCAAGATGGTCGCCACGGTGCGCGCCAACGCCGACGAGTGGCATGTCGATCCTAAGCGCGTGTGCGTCGTGGGCTTTTCTGCTGGCGGCATGATTTGCGCCTCGCTGGCAACACAGTGGAAGACCGGCCCCTTTGCGGCACTTGCCGGGGCGCGTCCGGACGACATTCGTCCCGATGCCGTGGTGCTGGGCTATCCATTGCTCGACTTTGCCTATGTGCGCGACATGCAGACGCGCGATCCGCGCATTGACTTGCGCGTGCCCAAGACGGGCGGCAAGACGGGGCGCGATTTGCTCAACGACTACCTGTCGATGGTGACGGGCGGCGAGGCAACTGACGAGCATCTGGCCGATATCTGCCCCACCACACATGTTTCGCGTCAGATGCCCCCGACCTTTGTGTGGGGTGTGTCCGATGATAAGACGGCGCCGATCGCACAGGTCTATCCGTTTGCGCAGCGCATGGCCGAGGAGGGCGTCGCTTGCGAGATGCACGTCTTTGACCAGGGCGGTCACGGCCTTTCGCTCGGCAACGCCAACACCGCGGTCGACAACGAGGACAAGCAGGTGGCGGTCCGCCCTTGGATTCGCCTAGCCTTCCGCTTCCTGGAGCGCCATCTGTAAGAGGACGGGCATCCCAGCCCTTCAATAACTTGCGGTGAAATAGTTCCTATC
>JAXIZX010000369.1:0-1888 GCA_036303765.1 Collinsella sp.
AAAGCCTCCGAAGAGGCTTCTCAAATGCGATGGTGTCGGAGGCGGGACTTGAACCCGCATGACCAAAAAGCGGTCACTAGCACCTCAAGCTAGCGCGTCTGCCAATTCCGCCACTCCGACATGCTATGTTGTTGACTCACGGTTCGTTTTGTTGGACCCGCGCGTTCAACGAGGAAGATAATAACCTATGATTCGAGAACTGTGCAAGCACTTTTTTCAAAAAAGTTTACGAATTTGTAAATGCGCTGGTAGATCTATATGTTCGGCCCCGAATCGGTGTTGCCTCCCGGCGCGTCCTCGGGCATGAGCGATATTTTGTTGCGCACTTCGTGCTGCAAAATATCGCTCCCCCTGCGGAATGCGCCGGGAGGCAACACCGATTCGGGGCCTGCAAATACATACTTCAGGCACAGTTCTCAAACATGTTCTGGGGGCTGATGTAAATTTGGTGGCTCGGCAAAGCCGAGCCCTTATATAAGGAGGCCGGAGCCAAAGCTCCGGCCTCACTCAATTTCTCATCAGATTAAGTGAGCGATCAAGGAATCGCACTCCCCCTGCCGAGTTACCGCAGGGCCCGCCCTGAAGTTACTTTTCAGAACACTCCGCAGGACGCAAGAAACCCCCGCCGCACGAAGTGCGCAGCGGGGGTTTCTTGCATGTCCGAGGACGTTCTGAAAAGTAACTTCAGGGCGGGCCCGGACAATAACAACCGACTACAGGTCGATGTGCGATTCCTTGATCGGGAACGGCTCCGCGAAGTGGCACGCACAGCAGTGGCCCGGTGCGACTTCCTTAAACTCGGGAAGCTTCTCAGAGCAGATACCCTGAGCGATCGGGCAGCGAGTGTGGAAACGGCAGCCGGTCGGCGGATCCAGCGGTGACGGCGGATCGCCGGCAAGGATGATACGCTTGCGAGTCTTCTGGATATCAGGGTCGGGAACCGGTACGGCAGACAGCAGCGACTGCGTGTACGGATGGTGAGGCTCGCTATAGAGCGTCTTCCAGTCCGAAACCTCGACCATCTTACCCAGATACATAACGGCAACACGGTCGGAGATATGCTGCACGACAGAGAGGTCGTGAGCAATGAAGAGATAAGCCGTACCGAACTTGTCCTGGAGCTCCTTAAGAAGGTTCAGAACCTGGGCCTGAATGGATACGTCAAGTGCAGAGACAGGCTCGTCACAGATGATCAGCTTGGGCTTCAGAGCGAACGCGCGGGCGATGCCGACACGCTGGCGCTGGCCGCCCGAGAACTCGTGCGGATAGCGGTTGATGTGCTCGGGGTTCAGACCGACGACGTCCAGCAGCTCGCGGACACGCTCGATACGCTCTTCCTTGGTGCCAACGCCATGAATGGTCATGGGCTCAGAAACAATCTCGCCGATGGTCATACGAGGGTTGAGCGAAGCATAGGGATCCTGGAAGATGAACTGCATCTCGCGACGCATGTCCTTGATCTCGTGCTTGCTCATCTCGGCAACGTCTTTGCCCTGGAAGAACACTTTGCCTGCCGTCGGCTTGGTCAGGCGCATGATGGTGCGGCCCGTGGTGGACTTACCGCAACCAGACTCGCCGACCAGGCCAAAGGTCTCGCCCGGATAAATCTCGAACGAAATGTCATTCACAGCAGAGACGAAACGCTTGGAGAAGCGCTTGGCGAACATGCCGGACTCAGCGGGAAACTCCTTAGAGAGGTGCTCGACCTTCAGCAGCGGAGTACGCTCGTTGGTATCTGCCATTACGCCTCGCCTCCCTTCTTGGAATCCTTACGCGTACGGGACGTCTCAGGAGCGTTCTTGAGGAACTCGGGGTCACCGGAGTAGTGGCACGCAGAGTAATGACCAGACTCGGTGACAACGCGCTCGGGGCGCTGCTTGCGGCACTT
>JAXIZX010000370.1:0-4802 GCA_036303765.1 Collinsella sp.
GCGGTGAAGGTGAGGGGGATCCAGCCCGAGGGGATGTAGGAATGCGATAGGAAAGTCATAGATGCGGGCGTGTTGGCTAAAATGGGTCGGCCGGGATTGGTCAATCTCGGCCGACTATATTTGGCTAAAATAATCCGACGCTAACAATGCCCGTGCCTATCTTTTTATGATTGTGAATACGCCTGCGCGAATGTAGATGAAGCCCCGCGGTTCAGGCCGGGGATTTTCAGCCGCGCCGCCCGATTTCGAATAAAGGCCTGCAAATGCAGGCGGCTTTCGGGGGGCCCGACGGCACCTCTCTCAAAAATGGGAGTATGGCCCGAGGCCGCACCTGTGCCCCAGCTCCGCCACGAGGGCATCGTTGTCGGTCACCGAGACGATGGCGTCGCCGTCGTAGGGCGCCTCGATGTAGACGCGGTCGAGCGAGTTGGCCGTCCCCGCCCAGAGCGTCCTGGTGCGCCGGACGCTCCGCACGTGGGCGTAGGGTATCACCGAACGCGTCCCAGCGTACACGACGACGAGGCGGTCGCCGTAGAGCTCGAGGCGGTTGCTGCGGACGGGAAGGGCGGCCAGGGCCACGAGGGCCGGGACGGGCAGCAGCGCGAGCCAGCCCCATAGGAGCGCGGGACTCGAGCTCAGGAAACACGCGATACACGCCGCGGATAAACCGCCCGCCACAATCACCATGGCCGCTATGAACCACGGGTCTGTCCTGCCGGGGAACACCCGCTCCGGCCGCTCGTCCTTCTCACCCATTACGGCCTCCCTCCCGACGCCCTCCCTGGCGGAGCGTGGGGCCGGAGAGTGCCTTGAACCCGTCGCCGACCATCTCGCCCCCCGTTCCGTGGGCCTTCTGTAGTGGTGTGTACCCCCGACTGTTCGACGGATGTCGTACGATTAAAAGTTTGTCTAACCTTTTAAGACGGGTGCAGCAAGATCGAGCAGATTGTCCGTGCGAGAGGCTTCCCGCCGCAGCGCCCGGTCTCGGGTTCGATGCATCGACATCCGTCTCAGGTGGTATCTCCGCTGCGCGGCATTGCAGGGTGCAAAGCCGCGCAGCGGAGATACCACGGAGTACGCCGAGGCTTTGCTCGCGTGGGCTGAAACATATTCCCAATCCGGGAATGCATATATATAAGTGCGATCGTTTTGCCGTAGATGGGAAACCCGTCGGCCGGGCGGGACCGGAGGGCCGGGCGGCGAATGCGAAAGGCCGGATGCAGCCGATGCCCTGAATGAGGTCCCAACACATGGGAGGGGCAGGTGAATCCATCTCTTTGGCCGCTCCCGAGGGCATGGATTTCCCAGCCCTCGCCCCCGAGGACATCTTGCAGACGATTCGCAGGTCTCCGAGCGGTAGGTACCTGATGGAGCAGAGGGCCGCGCTGGCGTAGTTGCCGCACTTCGACGATATGGACGATGACGAGCTCCGCCAATTCGCCGCCCAAGTCAGGCCGTGATTTTATAGAATTCAGGGAGGACCGCTGTCACGTTCGCCGTTTAAGAAGGTGCCGCTTTGAAATATCTCGTCGAGGATTTCGATGATCCGGCAGATCCCGTCCAAGACTACGCCGAGGCCAAGCAAATCGTCCGAAAAGTACTCGGCTCCCACCCATCGGTGAGACAAGCTGCCACATGGCCATGGAAGCCTCATTTATTTGCGAAGAACATCGGCTAGCCGCAGGATTGAAATCATCGACCGATAAGTGAGTTCCGCCTTTTCGCCCGCAAGCAGTCGTTTCGAGCCAATCTCATCTAGCCCCACAAGCCGAGAAAACAGCGGGCCGCTCATCGTGCCCTCGTCAATTGACTCCCTTATGGTCTTCAAAACGTCCGTATCATGAAGCGATGCCGAGCTGTAGGGGGCAACACGAGCGGAACTCTCAATTAACGACGAGACAAAAGGATGGAGATGCTTTGGACATAGTCCATCAAACACCACATCCCCATTGTCATCCGAGCCGACCAGGCGCCAAGTATAATGATCGACCCAGTCATCTCCGTCATATATGGCGTCCATGAGCAACTTCCCGTCTAGAGAGAGAAACCTATTTGGACATCGGGGCGCAAGACCGCAATCCATATCGGGCCTGCAGCAGCTCCAACCCAACGCACCACATAGGTTCCCTTTCGTACATGTGTATCAATCTCCCCGAAATGCCGGAGAATGCAATTCCAGACCCGTTTGTCGGATAGCAATCGACGTATTTTTGTTTTCCGCTCACAACCTTGTATAGATATATCGTTCCAGCAAAAGAGAAGGTATCGTGACTATTTTAGATCTATATGGCCAATTCGAGCCCTCACCATGGCAATTGTGGCAGCTGGGTTTCTTTTCATTAAAATTTCACTTTGTTAAATCCCTGCCCCTAAGCATTAAACCCGAAGTCCACCGAGTGGGCGAAAGTAAAAGAGGGTCGAATCCGAAGCAGTTCCCAGACAATTGGCGTCCGGCCAGACACTTCGGTTTGGCCCTTTCTTTCCAGGACTCTATAACAGCAAAGCACCTGCTAGATGGGCTTTTTGTGGGTGGGTAATTGTAACAGCTGATTGAACTGCAACGCGCTGGGGCCAATAGGGCGAGGCAAACTGGCGAGGTGTGTCGTCGCGAGTGCAATCGCCACGGTCGACGACGCGGTCGTCCAGCTGCCGCGGCACGGCGCCACCGCTGTGTGTCTGGCCCTCGGCGCGACAGAAGGAGACACTGTTGTGGCCGATGGGCTAAGACCGTTGCCGACCAAGTGCCGTTAGCGGCCATTGGCACATGTCAGCCAGACTGATTCTGTGGGTATAGGGTGGCATTTCACTAAGGTCGGAAACTCCCGCAACCATTGATTGATTTCGACATGTCCGAAATTCATATTACGTATATGGGTAACAATCATTTATAGGATCCCTCAAGTAACCTTAGTAACCGAACCGGGGCAGAAGGGCCTACAAACAAGCCGCGACGAACAGCTTCTTCCGCATTTCTTTAGGCAAGCGAAAAGAGGGATGGCATGACGGCCAAGAGCTACGTAAAGATCGTTATTGTTGGCTCTGCACTTTGTCTTGCAATGGTGCTATGTGCATCATTTGCGAGGTATAGGTCCGAGCAGTCGTTCATCGATGGCGCTGAAAACGGTTTTGGCATAGACGGGATGTATGTCAACGATGGCGCGACCAGGCCGTCTATGGCGATTCTTGCAGGCGAAGACATGGAATGGCAAATCTGTAATGACGATGGCTCTTGTCTGAGTGGTCGTTTGGCCGCAACGAGCGACCCGAATTCGTTCGATCTTCTCGACAATGATGGATCGGATTGCGGTTCAGTTCACCTGTCGTATGCATCACGAGACGGGATGGACGGCATTCTCTACGTCTCCCACGAGACTGGCGATTTCAAGATGCGCAGGACTAACCGAGTGCCGGCTTTTATCGAGGAGTGAGAACTCCCGGCGGTCTGCCGATCAGGCCGCCGGGGTATCGAACCCCGCATTCATCCGTACACACACGGATGAATGCGGGAAGTGTCCGGATGAAGTTGATAATCAAGGAAACAATGCCGTTCTGCCTGGGACGGCTTTGGCCTGGACTTTAACTACAACATCGCGATCGACACTTATCAGCTCGCGCGACGCGCATGGCCAGATCTCGGACGCTGGTGCATGGAGGACCTTCGAGATTTACTGTACATCCAAAACGACGACGCACACCGCGTGCTCGCCGACTGCGAAGACGAGTTGGCTGTCTACAATGCGATCAGAAACGGCGTGAAGTCCGGAGAGCTTTCTGTCGAACCGCCGCGCCGTCGCGCGAGCCGACCGGGCAACCCGGGCAATCTGGTCCTGGCTCTCCCGGTCGTATTCCTACGATATCGCCCCTAGATCACCAATGTGTCAGATAAAGAATGAGGCAATGGCTGTGATCACGCCTACGGCGGACGCAACGACTGCGCCTTTTTTCCTCTCCTTTAGTCCGATGAATAGGGTTGCCGTAAAGTAAAGGGCGGAAATGCAGTCTATGGCAAGCAAAACGAGTTCCTTGGGCGGTTTCAGCAAAAGGTCGCTAGCAAAGAGTGATGCGAGCAGGGTAAAGCCGATTGGGACCAAGTATCTCGAGTGATTTTGCGACAGCATGGCAACCGCCTTTTAGAACATGTAAGTGAAAAGTCGGTACGATGTCATTGCGGTTGCAAACAAGCCGCCGCCAGGACCGGTTGTCACGAGACCGGCGATAACGCATTTTCTCGGTTTCCAGCTCATGACAGGCCCCTCTCTCATGGTGCAACGCATACATTATGAGATATGCACATTATCTCGCTAATTAATTTCAATATCCATCATCCAACTAAAGAATACTGACTCACTGGTTCAGCGACGATGCATTTTTACCCTTGCGTTCCCACTCGCCGCGTCGGCGGTCGGAAGGGTCTCCGTCTCGCATTTAGCGACCTTGCACCCGTATCTGTCGAGCCAGGCGGCAAGCGCATCCCAATCGACGCGCTTCCAGTCGCCGCTCGGCGCGTGCTGCATCACGAGGCCTCCGGCGACCATGAGCGCGTGGACATGCTCTCCTTGCAGGCCAGCAATGATCCCGCCGGTGCATACGATGCTAGGTCGCTGTGCCGGCACTGTGCAAACGTATTGGCCTTTGTACCCCTTTTGGCAACTTTAGCATGACTGTAGGTTAAACCAACCCACAGCCATGAGCACGTTAACGTAGTACTATGCTAATTACACGGATAAGGCAGGGGTATTTTTCTTTGGCGAATAAATTTGTATTTTATGGCAAGGGGAGTGGCGTTAAGGTTTTCATCGCTA
>JAXIZX010000371.1:0-2784 GCA_036303765.1 Collinsella sp.
CCGCGCTCCTCAAAGAAGTTGAGGAACTTGGAGCGGATCTCGGCCGTAGTCATTGACGGGTAGTCAGCACTCATAGAGGGAATCTCCTCGGTTTCACATCGAAACAGTTCAAACGTAACGATATTACCATCCCGCCGCGCCCATGCAAAAAAGAGGGCCGGCACAATGCCGGCCCTTCAGCGAAATTGCATGTTAGCGCGTATGAATGTTAACCCGAATTGCCCCACTAGTTGTCGTCATCATCCATGGAGCCGTCGATGCCGGTATTGGTATCGTCGTCCGAGTTGGAGTCATCGTCCTTGGCGAAGGGATTCTTGAAGAAGCCCGTGGCATCGGGTTGCAAACCCGAGAGCTTGATCCAGGGATTATCGAACTCGGGCTTAGGCATCGCTTGGGCCTCGGGCGCAGTCTCGTTGCCGATGAGCTCGGACTCGTAAATGAAAGTGTCGTCGCCGAGCGCGTCGTAGGCGGCGACCGGGTTGCCATCGGCATCGCGGTACGGCGTGCCCTTAAACACGGCGCCGTCATAGGCCACAAGCTGACGGCCGGTCTCATTCTCGAAGTAGTACACGAAGATGCCCTTGAGGGCCGCACAAAGCGGGATGGCAATAATCATGCCGATGGGCCCCATGAGTGCCGAACCAATAACGAGCGCCGTGAGGCTCATAATGGGATGCACCTGCACTGAGCTCTGCATGACCTTAGGCGAAATCACATTGTCGGTGACGTTTTGCGCGACCATCGTCACGATGAGCGTCCATAACGCCAACATGGGGCTGAACATGAAACCGAGTACCGTGGCGATTGCTGCGCTCACCCAGGGACCGACGACCGGAACCAAATGCATGATGCCGGTAAAGATAGCCATGAGCGCCGCATACGGATGACCGATGATCATAAAACCGATAAAGGCGAGGAAACCACCGCAGATGGACGTCACGACCATACCGCGCATGTAGCCGCCGACAGAGCGAGAAAGGATGGCGACCATAAAGCGGTACGAGGTCTCCTTCTCCTGACCGATGATGGTGCAAATCTCGTGGTGCATCCGAGGGTAGTCGCAGGCCATCCAGTACGCAAGCACCAGACCAAGGAAGATCACGAACAACTGCGAGGCCGTATTGGTGATGAGCGGGAACACACCGCGGCCAAGCTCGGCAGCAATCTGAGACACATACTTCGATGCCACGGCAACCAGCGACGAAAGATTATCGTCCAGATACTCCTTGAGCGGCGTGTTGTTGAGCGTCTTGGCATGCGAGATCATCTCATTGAGATCGCCACCCGCAACACGAAGCTGCTCGGGCAGGCGGCTCAGTACTTCCATGATCTGACCAAAGAGAATCGGCGACAAGATGCAAACGACACCGACGAGCACGGCAACAACAACAATAAGCGCGACAAGCGAACCGATGCCGCGATTCACGCCATGGTGCTCGAGCCAGTTGGTGATCGGGGACATCACAAAGGCAATGATGGAACCAACGGCGAGAAACTCGATAACCGGGGCCAGGATGCCCATAAGGTTAAAGATGACAGCGGCGATGACAATGCAGCCGACAACAGCCCAAATGCGAAGCGTCAGAATGCGGGTGTCGCGCAGCACGCGATCGGTTTGTTGGGGGTGCTCACTCATGAACGAATCATCACTCCGTCGGGGTCGATCTTGTCCTGAATCTTCTTAAGCGTGCGGCGAAGCAGACGCGAAACCTGCACCTGAGAAATACCCAGCTTCTTGGCGATCTCGATCTGGGTCATGCCCTTCACAAAGCGCAGCTCGATCACCTCGCGCTCGCGCGGCGAGAAATCACGGATGGCTTCCTCGATCACTAGGCGGTCATCGGTAAAGTCGAGCTCGTTGTCGTCGTCGGCGTAACGGTCGAGAATCGAGGGAGCATCGTCGGAATCGGACGCACCAGGAGCCTCGATGGGCACCGAGGTATAGGCCGAAGACGATTCCATAGCCTCGAGGACCTCATCGACAGTCACATCTAGATACTCAGCGATCTCCTCAACCTTGGGCGAACGCTGCAGCTCGTTGGTAAGTTTGTCAGTAGCCTGGTTGACCTTGGCCGAGAGCTCCTGCAGACGACGCGGTACGCGCACACTCCAGCCCTTGTCGCGAAAATGGCGTTTGATCTCGCCCAGGATAGTGGGTGTCGCAAACGTCGTGAACTCGAGTCCGCGCTCGGGATCAAAACGGTCGATAGCCTTGAGCAAGCCCAGATAGCCGACCTGCATGAGGTCGTCGAGCGGCTCGCCGCGATTCTTAAATTTGTTGGCAAGAAACCTTACCAGGTTCATATGGGACATGACGAGCTGCTCACGGGCGTCCGGATCACCGGTCTCCTTGTAACGACGAAACAGCTCGCGAGTTTTCTCCTTGTCCCAAGCGGTCTTGCCGCTCCGGGAACGTTCGGTCATATTAGATATCCGCCTTGAGGTCGAGGGAAAGCGTCAGGGGCGCCGTAGTCTTTTCGTAGGAGTCGCACACGCTCGCGAGGATGAGCTCGGCATACACCGCAGCCTGGTCGTCTTCATCGACCGTAGCCTGGTCGCCAAAGGTAATAGTCATGCCAACGTGGGTCTCATCGACATCGAATTTGATGGTGATGTCATCGCAGTCGACCGCGGTGCAACCAAAGATGAAAGCCTCCTCAGCAGCCATGCGGATGTCCTCGATGCGATCGACAGACATAGAGCACAGGGCACCAACGTTGGCTGCCGTCATGCGCACAAGGCGAGCGAGACGCGGGTCACCGGCAACGGTCAGCGTGATAGGGC
>JAXIZX010000372.1:0-5342 GCA_036303765.1 Collinsella sp.
ATCAATAACGCAATTCATACCGGTGCGACCAACCTTGGCCAAGCCCAGACGGACTTGGGCCAAAACGCGCTGCCGAAGGCCTCGAGCGCGCTCGACTCTTTTGCTGCCGTTTCGGGCGACCTGACCGGTATCGTCTCGGGTATGACACCTACACTTGCAAATGCGCGCGGCACGTTGGCGCAGCTTAGCGCTACGCTCGGCCAGGCCAAGACCACGCTGTCCCAGACCGATTCCTCGCTTGCCAAGGTCCAGGACAAGCTTGCAACCGCCGCCAATGACATCGCGGCGCTGCAGACCTCCGAGTCCATGGGCGAGCTGGCCGATCTGATGGGCGTCGATGTCAATGACGTGGCAGATTTCATGGCATCTCCGGTTGAGCTCGCGTCCAAGTCGATCTATCCGGTTAAGAGCTTCGGCTCGGGCATTGCCCCGTTCTATACCAACCTGGCGCTTTGGGTGGGCGGCTACGTGCTTATCGCCATCTACAAGCTCGAGGTCGACCGCGAAGGCATCGGCAGCTTTACCGCGCGTCAGGGCTACTTTGGCCGCTGGTTGCTCCTGGTGATCCTGGGCGCGTTCCAGGCCATCATCGTTACGGTAGGCGATCTGGTGATCGGCGTGCAGTGCGTCAGCCCGCTGCTGTTCGTGCTGGGCGGCATCGCCATCTCGTTCACCTACGTCAATATCATCTATGCGCTGTCCACCACGTTTAAGCATATCGGCAAGGCTATCGGCGTCATTCTCGTCATCGTGCAGATCCCGGGTTCGTCGGGCATGTACCCCATCGAGATGATGCCCGGCTTCTTCCAGTGGCTGCACCCGCTGCTGCCCTTTACCTACGGCATCAATCTGCTGCGCGAGACGGTCGGCGGCATGTATTCGTTCAACTACCTGTTTAACCTGTGCATTCTGGGCGTGTTCTTGATCGTGGCGCTCTTTATCGGCCTGCAGCTGCGTCCGCTGCTGCTCAACCTTAACCTGCTCTTTGATAAACAGCTTTCCACGACCGGTATGATGATTTGCGAGTCCAACGACCTGCCGCGCCAGCGCTACTCGCTGCGCACGGCCATGCGTGTCATGCTCGATTCCGATTCGTACCGTCGCGAACTGCTCGATCATGCGGTCGCCTTTGAACATCGCTACCCGTACTACATCAAGGGCGGTTTTGCCGCCGTGGTGGGCGTTCAGGTCCTGCTCTTTGTCCTGTCGACGGTTCTCGATATCGACAATAACGGCAAGATCATCCTGCTTGTCATTTGGATCATCTCGGTTATTGCCATCTGCGGCTGGCTTATCAATATCGAATATATCCGTGCGAGCCTCAATACCCAGATGCGCATCTCGGCGCTTTCGGATGAGGACCTTCGTCGCGAGATGCGCGAGCACACGGCCGCCATTCCTGCCGCCCGCCACATGTTTGGTCTCAACGCCAGCGAGCGTGGTGCCAAGGGCGGCGATCAGTCCACGGGCCGCTTGCCGCATATCGGCTCGCACCATAAATCTCAGGGCAGCGACAACACAGCCATAAATGATGGAGATACCGCCCCGTTCGGCAAGCACTCCAAAGGAGGTGAGGCATAAATGAAGAACATCCTGCATCTGTTTAGGCGCGATGTCCAAAACGTGTCTCGCTCCGTGATCGGCTTGATTGTCGTGATGGGTCTCATTATCGTGCCGTGCCTGTACGCGTGGTTTAACATCGCCGGCAGCTGGGATCCGTACGGCAACACCGGCAATCTTAAGATTGCCGTGGTCAACACCGATGAGGGTTACGAGAGCGATCTGATCCCCGTCGAGGTTAACGTGGGCGAAAACGTGACCGCCACCCTACGTGGCAACGAGAGCTTCGATTGGGTTGTGCTTAACGATCGCGAAAAGGCTATCGAGGGCGTTAAGTCGGGCGCGTACTATGCTGCCGTCGTTATTCCCAAAACGTTTAGCGCTGACATGATGACGCTTTTCTCGACCGACGTGAAACACGCCGATATCGAGTTTTACGAGAACCAGAAGGCCAACGCCATCGCGCAGATCGTGACCGAGAAGGGTTCGAGCGCCGTTCAGAACCAGGTTAACGAGTCTTTTACCGAGACCATTACGAGCATCGGTCTTAAGACGGTGTCCAGCCTGCTCGATTACATGAGCACCGACCAGGTCAGCAACTTTATCGCCAACCTGTCCTCGACGCTCGGCGATTCGATTGAGGACCTGCAAGACGTTCAGGCTAATGCTTCGTCGCTCGCGGGCATTTTGAGCTCTACGTCCGATTCGCTGACGTCGGCGAGCGGTATGCTCCAGCAGACGGGTACGGTCGATGAGTCGACCAAGCAGTTGATGGAGCATGCCAAGAGCGGCATGAGCGATTCCAAAGAAGCGCTGAAGGCCGCCAACGACGCCATCAACGCCGCGATTGACGGAAGCGCGGGCTCGTTCGACAACGTGTCCGCCGAGCTTGCGAAGGCATTCGATGCCGCAAACCAGCATGTGGACCTTACGGTGTCTCAGCTCAACGATGCCGCGGCGGCGCTCAATACACGTGCCGACGATATCGACGCCACGGCCGACCAGCTCCGCGGCTTTGCCGAGCAGGTCAGTGACGAAAAGCTTCAGGAGAGCCTCAAGTCTGTGGCAACATCGCTGAACAGGATCGCGGTGGAGTATCGCAACAGCGCCAAGGACCTGACGGCAACTGCTAAGTCCCTTTCTGACAGCATGGCAGAGGTCAACAGCACGCGTGCCGAAGTCGACCAGGCCATCGCCGATGCCAAGGCGGGCATTTCGGGCGCCAAGTCCGACTACGACTCCACGTTCTCGGTCAAGGCAAAGGAGCTCAAGAAGACGGTTTCAGGCATCCTGGACTCGCTGGATGGCATCTCGGGCGATCTGGATAGCGTCGTAGACGGCCTGACCGACGCATCCGGTTCGCTGGCAAAGGGCCTCTCCAAGGCTGCAAAGCTGGTCAACAAGGCTTCCGATCAGCTGGGTGAAGCGTCCGATAAGATCAGTGCCTTTAAGGACGAGCTCGACGGCGCCCTTATGTCGGACGATCTGGCCACGATCAAGACGATGATTGGCAATGATCCCGAGGGTTTGGCCGTGTCGCTTTCCGGTCCCGTCGCGCTCGATCGCAAGCCGGTCTATCCGATCCGCAACTACGGCTCGGCCATGGCGCCGTTCTACACGATTCTGTCGCTCTGGGTCGGCTCGATCGTGCTGGCGGCCATGATGAAGGTGTCGGTTGACGACGAACTCATCAATGAGTTAATCCCCGTGCGCTTGCACGAGATCTACCTGGGCCGCTACCTGTTCTTTGGCGGTCTGGCCCTGCTGCAGGCAACGCTCGTGTGCGCGGGCGACATCCTGTTCTTTGGCATTCAGTGCGACAACCCGCTGCAGTTTGTGCTGGCGGGCTGGGTCGCGAGTCTCGTGTTCTCCAATATCGTCTACACGCTTACGGTTTCGTTTGGCGATATCGGCAAGGCTTTGGCCGTTGTGCTGCTGGTCATGCAGGTCGGCGGTTCGGGCGGTACGTTCCCCATCGAGATGACCGGCCCTGTGTTCCAGGCGATCTATCCGTTCCTGCCGTTTACCCATGGCATTAACGCCATGCATGCCGCCATGGCTGGCGCCTACCATATGGAGTACTGGGTTGAGCTGGGCATTCTGGCTAGCTATCTGATTCCGTCGCTGGCCCTGGGCGTCGTCTTCCGCCGTCCGGTCATCAAAGCCAACGACTGGATCATCGAAAAGCTGGAGTCGACAAAGCTAATTTAGTGCGGCAACGTTAACGCTGATGTAGCACTAATGCCAGCGAGCGAGCCGCATTTGCGCCAAGGTGACGTGAAATGAAAGGGCGCTGACCTTCTGGTCGCGCCCTTGAAATTGAACGTCAGATTGGCGTGAATGCGGCTCGCGCAGCGACGGCCGGTCCGCCGTTCGGTAGAACGGCGGAACAAAACGCTTTAGTGGGCTGGATTGCGATGCAACGCCGGTTGTTGCTACAGTAGCGGGGCGTGCCGGGGGTCCGGTGCGCCCTGTTTTTATTTGACCATGAGGCGGCACGCAGCCATACGCGTGCGGACACCACGCCAAGATTGAGTGTGAGGATGTTCCATGGCCCAATACGCTGCCAACGAAATCGAAAACATGCCCGATAGCCCTGTCGCACGGGAGGACCTGGGCGCCGGCGGCACCTCCCGCGGCGCCGGCGCGCGTTCCCCGTTCTTCTGGAAGGTCTTGCTGCTATCGGTGGCGGTCATCTGGGGCTATTCCTTTACCACCATGAAAGATGCGCTCGACACCATTCCGGTGTTCGAACTGCTCTATATTCGTTTTCTTCCGGCTTCGCTGGTTATGTTTGCCATCTTCCACAAACGCATCATCGCGCACTTTAATGCCCGCAACCTTATCGTCGGACTTGGTATGGGCGCACTTATGTGGGGCGCGTACGGTTTGCAGACGATTGGCCTGGCACAGACCACGGCGGGCAAGAGTGCATTTTTGACGGGTACCTATTGCATCCTCGTGCCGTTTGCGAGCTACGTCCTAAGCGGCGAAAAGCTTACCCGTTACAACTTGGGCGCCGCGTTGCTGTGCCTGGCGGGCATTGGTCTGGTGGCGCTCGATAGCGTCGAGTTCAATGTCGGCGATGTCATCACACTGGGCGGTGCGGTCTTCTTTGCCATCCAGATGGCGGTGACGGCCAAATACGGTCGCAAGATGGACATCAACGTCATCACATTTTGGATGTTTGTGGGCAATGGCGTCTTGAGCTTGGCAACGTCGCTGCTATTCGAGACCCAAGCGCCCGCGTCCGTGTGGACGCCGAGCTTTATCGGTGTGATGGCGTTTCTATCGGTGGGCTGTACGTGTGTGGCTCTGCTCATCCAAAACGTCGGCCTGGCGCATGTCCCGGCCTCAACGGGCTCGCTGCTCCTTTCGATGGAGTCGCCTTCGGGTGTGCTGTTCTCGGTGCTGCTGATGGGGGAGGCGCTCACCTCGCGCCTGCTCGCCGGCTTCGCGCTCATCTTTCTTTCGATTATCTTGAGCGAGACGCATTTCGATTTTTTGCGTCGAAAGCCGCGTCCGCAATTGTAAACAATTTGTTGCGCCGCCTCCCGGGGCGGCATTTTTTATGCGTCGCCCTTAAAGTAGTACCTTGCACTTTACGCTATCAAAGTGCTTGCTGCAAAAACGTTACTGGAGGGCATCTATGGCACCAGCACTGTCCGATCTTCAACCGCAATCAGCGCCCAAGGCCACCGCGGCGGCGCAGACCGCTATCGGTGACGGTCTTGTTGCAGAAGCTCAGGCTTTTGCAGACGAGCTCGCTGCGTGGCGACACG